>NZ_JBPQTP010000012.1:0-95708 GCF_051386395.1 Micromonospora sp. URMC 106 | reverse complement strand
CGTCGGCTACCGCGACAACGGCCACACCGTCACCATCGCCGACTCCGCCGACCCCGCCCAGGCCTCCTACCGGATGAACGTCGACAACCTCGCCGACTGGATCGCCACCCGCGGCTACACCGCCTGACCCCGACCCAGCCGAACACCGACAACGACAAGGGCCGGCCCCCACAAGGGGCCGGCCCCTGTCGTCGTACCCCGCGTGATCAGCCGAGGGACGGTCAGGCGACCGGGACCGGCGGGCCGTCGCCGACGAGGCGGAACGACGATTCACCCACCGGTTCCACGAGGCCGTCCCGCACCAGCCCGGTGAGCGCCCGGGCCCGCTGCACCTCGTCGGCCCACACCTGGTCGAGACGCTGGTGCGGCACCGGGCCGGTCGCCTCCCGGAGCACGCCGAGCAGCAGCCCGCGCACCTGACGGTCGGTGCCGGCGTACCGCTGGGGCCGGCGGGACGGACCGGCGGGAGCCTCCCTGCCGGACGCCCGCCACGCGCAGACCGACTCGACGGGGCAGCTTCCGCAGCGGGGCGACCGGGCGGTGCAGATCACCGCCCCCAGCTCCATGAAGGCCGCACTGGCCAGCGCGGCGGCGGCCGGCTCGGCGGGGAGCAGCTCCTCGGTGGCCACCAGATCGGCCGGGCGGGTGGCCGGGCCGGCGTCCGGCTCGCCGGCGACCGCCCGGCAGACCACCCGCCGCACGTTGGTGTCGACCACCGGGTGGCGCTGACCGTACGCGAACGCGGCCACCGCCCGGGCCGTGTACGTCCCGACGCCCGGCAGGGCCAGCAGCTGGTCCAGCCGCTCCGGCACCCGGCCGCCGTGGCGCTCGACGATCGCGACGGCGCAGTCTCGCAGCCGTACCGCCCGACGGGGGTAGCCGAGGCGTCCCCACATCCGGATCGCCTCCGCCGGGCTGTCCGCCGCGAGCGCGGCCGGATCGGGCCAGCGGGCCAGCCACGCCTCCCAGGCCGGCAGCACCCGCACGACGGGCGTCTGCTGGAGCATGACCTCGCTGACCAGGATCGCCCACGGGGTCACGTCGGGCTTCCGCCACGGCAGGTCGCGGGCGTTCTCCTCGTACCACCGGCTGACCAGGGTGGCGAAAGTGGGCTCAGTCATCGCGCCGCCGATGATGTCACGCGGCGGGGCGCCGACGCGGCGCGGGCGGCGGGCTCCCGACACCCGCCCGTGCCGTCCCGCTGGCTGGGCGACCTGGGCGGGGCGCCGCGGAGCCGCCCGGCGGATCGGGCAGAATGCCCGGATGAACGAGCTCGCGATCACCGTCATCGGCCGGGACCGGCCGGGCATCGTGGCCGACGTCGCCGAGGTGCTCGCCCGGCTCGGCGCGAACCTCACCGACAGCACGATGACCCGGCTGCGGGGGCACTTCGCGATGACCCTGGTCTGCGTGGGGCCGGCCGCCGCCGACGTCGAGGCCGCGCTGGCGCCGCTCTCCGCCGACGGCCAACTGCTGGCGACCGTACGCGAGGTCACCCCCGACGGTGAGACGGCCCCGGCCGGCGAGCCGTACGTGATGGCGGTGCACGGTGCGGACCGGATGGGCATCGTGGCGGCGATGACCCGCGTGCTCGCCGACGCCGGCGGCAACGTCACCGACCTGAGCACCCGGCTGACCGGGTCGCTCTACGTGGTCGTCGCCGAGGTGGAACTGCCGCCGGGCGCGGCCGACGAGGTGGCCGGACGCCTCGCGGCGACGGCCGCGGACCTGGGTGTCGGGGTGACCCTCCGGCCGGCCGACCCGGACCTGCTGTGACGGGCGACGAGCGGACCCCGGAGACCGAGGCGTACGCGGGCCTCGGCGACTGGACCCCGGAGTCGCTGGACCTGCCGGGGGAGGTCCGGCCGGTGGTGTCCGCCCCGGACCAGGTGCTCAGCCGGCCCGGCGGCGAGGTCGACCCGACCGCCGAGGAGACCGTACGCCTGGCGGCCGACCTGGTCGCCACCATGCGCGTCTCGCCGGGCTGCGTCGGGCTGGCCGCCCCGCAGATCGGCGTGGGCGCGCAGGTCTTCGCGGTCGACGTGACCGGCCACCCGAAGGCGGTCACCGTGCACGGCACCTTCGTGTTGTGCAACGCCCGGGTCGTCGAGGCGAGCCGGTGGAAGGTGGCCCGGGAGGGGTGCATGTCGGTGCCCGACCTGACCGGCGACGTCAAGCGGGCCAGCCGGCTGGTGGTGGAGGGCGTGCTGCCCGGCAGCGGTAGGTCCGTCCGGCTGGTGACCGACGGATTCGAGGCGCGGGCGCTGCAGCACGAGATCGACCACTGCGCCGGGCTGCTCTTCCTGGACCGGGTGGCCGGCGCCCACGCCGTCTACCAGCGCAAGGTGTATCTCTGACCGGCGACCCAGTGTCGCCGTCGGGACACCGTCGGCAGACATGACCGTCGCGTGTGGAGGGTGGGAACGGTGAGCTGTCGACGACTCGGCGCGTCGCGCCGGGCTGCCGCGCCCCGCGCCGCTACGGTGGGGGCATCATGCGTCTGACGGTCGGCCCCCTGCCACCCGCCGTGTACTGGCGGCGTCGCGCCGTCGTACTCGGAGCGGGGCTTCTCTTCCTGATTGTCCTGCTCTATTCGTGCACCGGTTCGGACCGGAACGCCGGCAGGAGCGGCGACGCGCAGCCCTCGGCGGGCGCGGCGTCACCCGGCGCCTCACCGGAGGCGACCGGCCCGGTGCTCAGCCCGCAGACCGGGGAGCCCTCGCCCGGCGCGTCGGGCGGCCCGGGCGCCGCCGACCCCTCGGGCGGCACGACCACCACCGACACGCCGCCGCCTGCGCCGGTCGTGCCGGCCGCCGACGACGGCACCTGCACGGACGCCGAGATCACCGTGACCCCGGTGGCCCTGCCCACGTCGGTGGTCCGGGGCGCCGTGGTGGACCTCCAGCTGAAGATCAAGAACCGGTCCGAGCGGACGTGCAGTCGCGACGTCGGTGCGGACGTGCAGGAGCTGTTCATCAAGTCGGGGGCCGAGAAGATCTGGTCGTCCGACACCTGCGGCACGGGCAAGGGCTCCGATGTGCAGTCCTTCACGCCCGGCTTCGAGCGCTCCTACCAGGTGGGCTGGAACGGCCGCGACAGCAGCAAGTGCGCCAGCGGGGTGGCGGCCGGCCCGAATCCGCCGGCCGGGACCTACCAGGTCTTCGCCCGGGTGGGCACCAAGCTCAGCGAGCCGGTGAAGCTCACCGTCACCGACGGCTGAGCGACCCCGGGGCCGCCCGGTGGCGAACGCCGGACCGGCCGGCAGGACGGACCCGCGCCGGGCCGCCCGGGTCAGACGTAGCGCTCCAGGATGGACGCCTCGGCGAGTCGGGACAGCCCCTCCCGGACGCCGCGCGCACGGGCGTCGCCGACCCCCTCGACGGCCTGGAGGTCCTCCACGGTGGCGCCGAGCAGGCGCTGGAGGCTGCCGAAGTGCACGACGAGGCGGTCGACCACGGTCACCGGCAGCCGGGGCACCTTGGCCAGCAGCCGGAAGCCGCGCGGGCTGACCGCGGCGTCCAGCGCGTCGGAGGCGGCGGGATAGCCGATCGCCTTGGCGACGGCGACCAGGTCGATCAGCTCGGTCGCGCCGAGCAGATCCAGCTCGACCAGCGCCTCGTCCAGGGTGCGGGACTTCCGGCCGGCCGGGAGGTAGTCCCGGATGACCAGGGTGCGGTCGGCGTCGACGCCGGCCATCAGCTCGTCGAGCTGGAGGGCCAGCAGGCGGCCGTCGGTGCCCAGCTCCACCACGTAGCCGGCGATCTCGTCGGCGATCCGGCGGACCATCTCCAGCCGCTGCACCACCGCGACCGCGTCCCGTACGGTGACCAGGTCCTCGATCTCCAGGGCGGAGAGGGTGCCGGAGACCTCGTCCAACCGGAGCTTGTAGCGCTCCAGGGTGGCGAGCGCCTGGTTGGCGCGGGACAGGATCGCCGCCGAGTCGTCCAGCACGTGCCGCTGGCCGTTGACGTAGAGGCTGATGATCCGCATCGACTGGCTCACCGAGATCACCGGGTAGCCGGTCTGCCGGGCGACCCGCTCGGCGGTGCGGTGGCGGGTGCCGGACTCCTCGGTCGGGATGCTCGGGTCGGGCATCAGGTGCACGGCCGCCCGGACGATCCGGGTGCCGTCGCTGGAGAGCACCACCGCCCCGTCCATCTTGCACAGCTCGCGGACCCGGGTGGCGGAGAACTCGACGTCGAGCGGGAACCCGCCGGTGCAGAGCCCTTCGACGACCTTGTCGTAGCCGAGGACGATCAGCGCGCCCGTCCGGCCGCGCAGGATCCGCTCCAGGCCGTCGCGCAGGGCGGTGCCCGGGGCCATCAGTGCCAGGTTGGCCCGCAGCGGGTCGCCGGCGCCCCCGGCGCCGCCGGTCACGCTCACGCTGATCGGGCGGGCGGGCGAGCCCACGGCGCCGGTGCGGGCGTGGGGTGTCGCGCCGGCTGGCTTGGTGGTATCGCGGTCGATCGGCACGGGCACAGTCTACGGACTGCCCTGCGGTGGGTGCTGTCGTGGTTACTGTGATGTGTCGCGATGTCCCAGCTCGCCCGGCCCGGGGGCCGGCGCCCCGGCTGTCCGGTATCGCCCGTGCGGTCCCGTCGTCGGCCCACCGTCGGTCACTCCGCGGACGCGCGCGCGACGGCCTGGAGCGCCGAGCGGACGTCCGTGACCTCGATCACGGTCATGCCGCCGGGGGTTACGCCGGTGCTGTCGGGGCCGCACCCGGTCGGCACCAGCGCGAGCCGGAACCCCAGCCGCGCCGCCTCGGCCAGCCGACGCGGCACCGCGCCGACGCGGCGCACCTCGCCGGTCAGCCCGACCTCGCCGATCGCCACCAGGTGCGGCGCGATGGCCAGGTTGAGCCCGCCCGAGGCGACGGCGAGGGCGACGGCGAGGTCGGCCGCCGGCTCCACCACCCGGATGCCGCCGACGGTGGCCGCGAAGACCTCCCGGTCGTGCAGGGTCAGCCGCTCGGTGCGCCGCTGGAGCACGGCCAGCACCATGGCGAGCCGGGCCGAGTCGAGCCCGGACACCGTGCGTCGGGGCGAGCCGGCGACCGTCGCGCCGATCAGCGCCTGCACCTCGGTGACCAGCGCCCGCCGGCCCTCCATCGCCACCGTCACGCAGGTGCCGGGCACCGGCTCGGAGTAGCGGGTCAGGAAGAGCCCGGACGGGTCGGCCAGGCTGCTGATGCCGCCCTCGTGCATCTCGAAGCAGCCCACCTCGTCGGCGGCGCCGAACCGGTTCTTGACGCCGCGCACCATGCGCAGCGAGGAGTGCTTGTCGCCCTCGAAGTGCAGCACCACGTCGACGAGGTGCTCCAGCACCCGGGGGCCGGCGACCTGGCCGTCCTTGGTGACGTGGCCGACCAGCACGGTGGCGATGCCGCGCTCCTTCGCCACCGCGACCAACGCCGCGGTGACCGCCCGCACCTGGGTCACCCCGCCCGACACCCCCTCGGCGCCGGTGGTGGAGATGGTCTGCACCGAGTCGAGCACCAGCAGGCCCGGCTTGACCGCGTCGAGGTGGCCGAGCACCGCGGCGAGGTCGCTCTCGGCGGCGAGGTAGAGCTGGTCGTGCAGGGTGCCCATCCGCTCGGCGCGCAGCCGGACCTGGCTGACCGACTCCTCGCCGCTGACCACCAGCGAGGGGCTGCCGGCCCCGACGGCCCACTGCTGGGCCACGTCGAGCAGCAGGGTGGACTTGCCGACGCCCGGCTCCCCGGCGAGCAGCACCACCGCGCCGGGGACCAGACCGCCACCGAGCACCCGGTCGAGCTCGCTCACCCCGGTGGGCCGCGCCCGCGCCGGGGCGGCGCTGATGGTGGCGATCGGCCGGGCCGGCTCGGCCGGCATCCGCGAACTGACGACCTTGCCCGAGACGGTCGGGCCGGTCACGGTGCACTCGACCACCGAGCCCCACTCGCCGCACTCCGGGCACCGCCCGACCCACTTCGGCGGCTGGTGCCCGCAGGCGTCGCACTCGTAGGCCGGTCGGGGCTCGCGGCTGGCCGCCCGGCCGCGCCCGGTGGCAGCGCCGGCGCGCGGGGACGTCGATCGGGAGGTGGTCACAGGGGGACGTTAGTCCCCGGGTACGACGAAGACACCGCCGGCGTGGTGGTCGCCACGTCGGCGGTGTCGTCGAAGTCGGGAGCGGGGGTCAGTGGCCGCCGCCGTGGCCGCCCTCTTCCTCCTGGCCCTCGTAGCCGCCCTCGCGCTCGATGATCGGCGACGGGGGCGCGGCCGGGGTGAGCGGCACGGCGACCGGCGCGGGGCCCGTGACGGTGACGCCGTTGCCGAAGTCGAAGGTCAGGAAGACGTTCTGGCCGGAGCGCAGCGACTCGTTCAGGCCGATGAGCTGGAGGACGCGGTCCGCCTGGGTGTTGAGCTGCACGTAGCTCAGCGGCGGGATCTCGATCCGGGCCGGCTCGCCGGCGGGCGCGGCCGGGCTCTCCGGGGCCGCCGGGGTCTCCGTGGCGCTCGGGCTCCCCGTGGCGCTCGGGCTCTCCGTCGCGCTGGGGCTCCCCGTGGCGTGCGGGCTCCCCGTGGCGTGCGGGCTTCCCGTGGCGTGCGGGCTTCCCGTGGCGTGCGGGCTCGGCGACTCCGACTGGGTGGGCGTCGCCGACGGGCTGGCCGCGGCACCCTTGCCGGTGATCACGATCTCGCGGGCGCTGTCGGTGGTCACGGTCACGGTGACCGGCTGCTCGGAGTCGTTGTAGATCACGGCGTTCAGGACGGCGTTGGCACCCGCCTTGTAGCCCTCGACGCCCGGGAACTCGACCAGCAGGCCGCGGACCGCGTAGTCGCCGTTGCGGGCCGAGAGGTTGACGCCCTGGACCGACGGCTCCTTGTTGGCGGTCTCGGCGACCTGGCCGGTGCCGCAGCCGGACAGCAGCAGCCCGGTCGCCGCCGCCATCCCGGACAGCAGCAGGGCCGCCCGCCGGGAACCCCTGATCGAGCGCGTCACGTCGGTCCTCCTCGTCACGATCCCACCCGGTGCTCACGCCGGGCACGGTGGCCATGCCCGCGCAGACCGCGCTCCAGGGTAGTTGGGCCTGATCCACCCCCGCACGCCGACCCGGGGATGCCACCCCCGGGGCGGACCTCAGACCAGGCGACCGTTCGTGACCAGCAGGACGACGTCGATGAGGGCGATCAGCATGACGGCCCGGAACGCGGCCACCGGCCGACCCCCGGCCCGGGCGGTGGCGCGCCCGCCGTACCAGCTCAGGGGCGGCACCACGACGGCGGCCGCGACCGCGGCGACGCCGACGCCCGACGGGCGCCCGGGCGGCCCGAGGACCAGGGTGGCGGTCGCCGCGAGCAGCAGGGCGGCGGCTGCGGCGCGGCTGCCGGCCGGGCCCAGCCGGTGCGGCAGCCCGCGCACCCCCGTCCGGGCGTCGTCGGCCAGGTCGGGCAGGACGTTGGCGAAGTGGGCGCCGGCGCCCAGGCAGGCCGCGGCGGCGACCAGCCAGACCGGTGGGGCCGGCGCCCCGGGCAGCGCCAGGACGACGAAGGCGGGCAGCGACCCGAAGGAGACCGCGTAGGGCACGACCGACACGGGTGTCGACTTCAGCGGCCAGTCGTAGAGCAGCGCGGAGACCAGCCCGACGGTGGCGCAGAGCGCGGCGGCCGGGTTGGTGGCCAGCGCCAGCACCGGGGTGGCGAGCGCGGCCACCGCCGCGGCCACGGCCGTGGCGCGCCGGCCCACCGCGCCGGTGGCGACCGGCTTGTCGGTACGCCCCACCGTGGCGTCCCGGTCGGCGTCGAGCGCGTCGTTGGCCCAGCCGACGGCGAGCTGGCTGGCCGCCACGGTGAGCGCCACGGCGAGCACGCCGGCCGGCCGGTGCCCGACGCCCCAGGCCAGCAACCCGGCCACCGTGGTGACGGCGGCGGCCGGCTCCGGGTGACTCGCCCTGACCAGCCCTAGCACCGTTGACGACATGAGGGAAGTCTGGTCGTTACCGGGCAGTCGTGCCACGCTCGGTCCATGCGAGACGCGGGCCGCACCCTGCCGCGCAACGATCCGCGCCAGTACGACGACCTGGCCGGCGAGTGGTGGCGCCCGGACGGCGTGTTCGCGATGCTGCACTGGCTCGCCGAGGCGCGGGCCGCCCTCGTGCCGCCGGCGTCCCGCCCCGGCGCCCTCCTGGTCGACCTCGGCTGCGGGGCCGGTCTGCTCGCCCCGCACGTGGCCGGCAAGGGCTACCGGCACGTCGGCGTCGACCTCACCCGGTCGGCCCTGGCGCAGGCCGCCGCGCACGGGGTGACCCCCGTCAACGGCGACGCCACCGCCGTCCCGCTGGCCGACGGCTGCGCGGACGTGGTGGCCGCGGGCGAGATCCTGGAGCACGTGCCGGACTGGCGGCGCGCGGTGGCCGAGGCGTGCCGGCTGCTCCGACCCGGTGGGCTGCTCGTCCTGGACACGTTGAACGACACGGCGCTGAGCCGGCTGCTGGCCGTCCGGGTCGCCGAGCGGCTGCCCACCGTGCCGAGGGGCATCCACGATCCACGGTTGTTCGTGGACGCCCGGGCGCTCGTCGCCGAGTGCGCCCGGCACGGTGTCGGGCTGCGCCTGCGGGGCATCCGCCCGGGCGTGCCCGGGCTGCTCGGCTGGCTGGCCCGCCGGGTCCTGGCCGCCTGCCGGCCCCACCGGACGGGCGCCGGCGGTCCGGGGGTGGCGCCGGCCGACCGTCCGCACCCGACGGTGGGCGGCCCGGCACCCCGGATCGTGCCGACCTGGTCGACCGCCGTTCTCTACCAGGGTCGTGGCACGCGGAGCGGATAGCGGGGCCGGTCGCTGGGTAGGGACAGGCCGAGAAGGGGGCTGTATGACGCAGCACGCGCTGGAGGCGGCTCGCCGCCTGGCACCGAGGCTGGCCGCCCGCGCGGCCGAGCACGACCGGGACGGCTCGTTCCCGGTCGAGGACTTCCGGGATCTGCGCGAGGCCGGGCTCCTCGGCCTGATGGTCCCCACCGAGCTGGGCGGGATGGGCGCGACCTTCGCCGAGTACGCGGCGGTCGCCACCGAGCTGGCCCGGGGCAACGGGGCGACCGCCCTGGTGTTCAACATGCACGCCTCGGTCACCGGCGCACTGGGCGCGGTCACCGAGGAACTGGCCGAGGCGCTCGGTGTGCCGGTGGAGGCGTTGGCCGCCCGGGACCGGCTCCTCACCGCCGCCGCGCAGGGCGCCTGGTACGCGGTGGCGATGAGCGAGCGCGGCGCGGGCGCGAGGCTGTCCCAGCTCAGCACCGTCTACGAGCCGGTCGACGGCGGTTGGCACCTGAAGGGCAGCAAGACGTTCTGCTCCGGGGCCGGGCACGCCGACGGCTACCTCGTGGCCGCCCGCAGCGCCGCCGACCAGTCGGTGGTCTCCCAGTTCCTGGTGCCGGCCGGGGAGGGGCTGACCGTCGAGCCCACCTGGGACTCGCTCGGCATGCGGGCGACCTCCTCGCACGACCTGCACCTGGATGTGACCGTGCCGGCCGACCGGCTGCTCGGCGGCGTGGAGGGGCTGGCCCTCGTGGTCGCCCAGCTCATGCCGCACTGGCTGGTGGCCAGCTACGCCGCCGTCTACGTCGGGGTCGCCCGGGCGGCGGTCGACGCCGCGGCCGAGCACCTCAACGCCCGCGGTCTCGCCGGGCTGCCGGCCGTCCGGTCCCGCCTCGGCCGGGCCGACGCGGCCGTGGCGGCGGCGCACCTGGCGGTCGCGGAGGCCGCCCGCCGGGTGGACGAGGCGCCGGGGGACGCGGAGACCAACCGCTGGGTCTGGCGGGCCAAGCTGCTCGCCGGCACGACCGCGGCCGACGTGGCGGCGTCCCTGCTGGAGGCGGCGGGCACGTCCGCCACCCGGCGGGGGCATCCGCTGGAGCGGCTCTACCGGGACGCCCGCTGCGGCTCGCTGCACCCGGCGACCTCGGACGTCTGCGCGGACTGGCTCGGCATCGCCGCGCTCGGCGGGGACCCGGACCGGGACGGATCGGTTCCTCGTTGGTGACCGTGAGGTGTTCGCCGGGGTCGCGGACGGAAGCGGCCCCGGTGCGGGGGACGGCGGCCCCTCCCGGGGCGGGGCGGGCCGCCCGGCGCGCAGGGCCGGACGAGAGGTGGGCATGGTGGCCGTACCGGTGATCGCGGGGCTGGGGACGGCGCACCCGCCGTCGGCCGCGCAGGGCGATTTGTGGGAGGGCTTCTTCTCGAAGCACTTCTCCGGCGGCACGCGGGCGCTGGCCGAGCGGATCTTCGCCCACTCGGGGGTCACCCGCCGCCAGGCGGCGGTGAACCCGCTGCTGGAGGACGTCTCCGACTGGCCGACCGAGCGGCGGATGCGCCGCTACCAGGTCGAGGCGCTGCCGCTGGGCAAGGAGGCGGTCGGCCGGGCGCTGACCGCGGCCGGCCTGGCCGCCGGGGACCTCGGCCTCTTCGTCGTCTGCTCGTGCACCGGGTACGCCACCCCGGGGCTGGACATCCTGCTCGCCCGGGACCTGGGCATGGCCCCGGACACCCAGCGCATGTTCGTCGGCCACATGGGCTGCTACGCGGCCCTGCCGGGGCTGGGCGCGGCGAGCGACTTCGTCACCGCCCGCGGCCGGCCGGCGCTGCTGCTCTGCGCGGAGCTGACCAGCCTGCACATCCAGCCCTCCAGCGCCCGGGTGGACACCCAGCAGATCGTCTCGCACGCGCTCTTCTCGGACGCCGCGGTCGCCGCCGTGGTCGTCCCGGGCGGCCGGGGGTACGCCCTGCGTGAGGTCGCCTCCGTCACGGACACCTCGACCGCCGACCACATGACCTGGGACGTCACCGACACCGGCTTCCGGATGGGGCTGTCGCCGAAGGTGCCGCAGGTGCTCTCCAGGCACGTCCGGGGCCTGGTCGAGGGCCTGTTGGGCCGGCACGGCACGGCGCTGTCCGACGTGGACGGCTGGGCGGTGCACCCGGGCGGCCCGCGCATCCTCAACGTGGTCGAGCGGGAACTGGCCCTGCCGCCGGAGGGGCTGGCGGCGTCGCGGGCGACGCTGGACGAGCACGGTAACTGCTCGTCGCCGACGGTGCTGCTGATCCTCGATCGGCTGCGCCGGGCCGCGTCGCCGCCGCGGCGGGTGGTGATGCTGGCGTTCGGGCCGGGCCTGACCCTCTACGCCGCGCTGCTCGAACGGCGGGACTGACCGGGACGCCGTGGGCACCCCGAGGTTACCCTCTGGTAATGGACGCCGAGGCGGCAGACCGGCCGGGACGTGTGCCGGACGCCGGTGAGCACGCGACACCCGTCGGGGTCGACGACCGGCCACGCGCGACGGTGCTGGCCGTGGCGATGCTCGCCGCCCTGGTCGGCGGTGGCTGGTGGTGGCAGGCCCACCCGCCCCGCAGCGGTCCCGTGGCGACCGCGTCGAGCGCCGCACCGGACGCCCCGCTCCGGGTCGTCGTGCCGGCGCAGTCAGACCGGGGCGCCACCTTCCGGGTGGATCCGAGCACCGGTGCCGCCTTCCGCGTGGACATGGTGCCGGAGGGGCCGGATCCGCGCCGCCTGGTCGAGGGGCGGCTCGACGAGGCGGCGCGGCGCAGCAGCCTGGGCAGCTTCCCCGGCACCATCTGGACGACCCGCGTCCGGCTCGACGGGACGCAGAGGCACGTCCGGCAGGCGTTCGCCGAGGAGGGTGTCCGCCACCTGCTGCAGTACCGGTGCGTCGGCCCGGGCGAGCTGCTGGTGGTGGTGGACGGGGCGCGGGCGGCCGACCCGATCACGAGCGCCTGCGACGGTTCGGTCACCTCCACGGAGGTCACCGGCACCGGCGGGCCGTTCCAGGTCTTGCTGGCGAGCGCCAACGCCCAGCCGCTCCGGGTCGAGGCGCAGCTCGTAGCACTGCCCTGACGCGCTCCGGCCCCGCACGGCCGTCCCGAGACGCGGCTCGTCGCCGTGCCCTGACGCGGCGCCGGGGCACGGGCACCGGCGGTCCACGGTGGACCCGGCTCAGGCGGCGAGGCCCGCCAGCTCGGCGCGGTAGTCCTCGGCGGAGCGGATCTCGGGCACCACCGCCACCAGCACGCCGGCCCGGTCCACCAGCAGCGCGGTGGCGGCGCCGGGGCGCGACGGCAGGTGCAGGAACGCGCGCAGCCCGCCGGCCGGGTCGGCCAACGGCCGCAGGGTGGCCCCGGCGGGTAGGGGCGGGGCGGGCGCCGGCCGGCCTCCGGCGACGGTGACGACGGTGACCCCGGTGGGCGCCAGGGCGGCGGCGGTGGCCACGTCGTCCGGGCAGGGGCACCCGTCGACCAGGATGATCATTGCCGGCAGCAGTCCGCGTAGCGGCACCGGTGACTGCCGCGCGTCGACCAGGTCCAGCGCCGGCAGCGGTCGACCCGTCATCCCGGGCGTCGGTGCGTACGGCGCGGGGGCGGCCTCCGGCGCGGACCGGCCGGCGCGGGGCCACGTCACCGCCACCAGGCCGGCGACGGTGGCCAGCACCGCCACCAGCAGGACCAGCAGGGGCAGGGCGAGCGGGGACCGGGCGACCCGGGATCGGCCCTGACGGGCCCTCGCGCGCAGTTCGCGGCGGACCTGCTCGGCCTCGACCGCCAGGGCGGAGGCGTCGTCCGGCACGACCACCCGACCCCACTCCGGCGGCAGGTCGGGCAGTCCGGGGCCGTCTGCGTCGGGCTTGCCCATCGGACCCCCAGGACGTCTCGGTGAGCGGACAGCGGCTCGACCTCCAGCGTCCCGCACGGGGCCTCCTACCGCTACACCTGGGCGCGTAACCGGACGGCGGGATACCATGGGAGGAGCGCATAGCCCTTGATCTCGACGTTCGCGTCACTCGTACCGGCCCGTCATCTACAGGTTACGGAGCGTGTTCGAACCATCGGTTTGGCGGCCTGTCAAGCCGAAGAAATACCTCTCACAGGGCCCCTGAGCTGCGCCAACGGTCAGGACAGCGGTGAGACATCGGTGCCTGAGCGTGTTACCCTAGACACAGCGAAAGGGGTTTCGAACCTATGGTTTTCAGTGTCGGCGAGACCGTTGTTTACCCCCACCACGGGGCCGCACTCATCGAGGCAATCGAGACTCGGGTCATCAAGGGCGAGCCTAAGCAATACCTCGTCCTGAGGGTCGCGCAGGGTGACCTGACGGTCCGGGTGCCCGCCGAGAACGCCGAGATCGTGGGTGTGCGCGAGGTGGTCGGCGAAGAGGGCCTCGGCAAGGTCTTCGACGTGCTCCGTGCACCGCACACCGAGGAGCCGACCAACTGGTCGCGGCGTTACAAGGCGAATCTTGAGAAGCTGGCCTCCGGTAACCCGCTGAAGGTCGCCGAGGTCGTTCGCGACCTGTGGCGCCGGGAGCGGGAGCGGGGCCTTTCCGCGGGTGAGAAGCGCATGCTCGCCAAGGCCCGCGACATTCTCGTCGGCGAGGTCGCGCTGGCCGAGAAGAGCACCAAGGACGAGGCGGAGACGCTGCTCGACAAGGTGCTCACCGAGGCCTAGTCCCCACAGCATCGTCGTACCCGATTCGTAGCGAAGAAACCACCGAGGACCGCGACGTGACCGCGCAGCTCAATCCGCGCGGTGACGTCGCGGTCCTCGTGCCTGCGGCCGGTGCCGGCGTACGCCTCGGGCCCGGCCGGCCCAAGGCGCTGCGCCTGCTGGCGGGGGAGCCGCTGCTGGTGCACGCCGTCCGCCGGCTCGCCGCCGCGCCCTCGGTGCACACCGTCGTCGTGGCCGCCCCGGCGGCCGAGGTGGCGGCCGTCCGTGACCTGCTCGCCCCGGTCGCCCCGGTGACCGTGGTGCCCGGCGGCGCGGAGCGGCAGGCGTCGGTGGCCGCGGCCCTCGCCGCGGTGCCCGCCGGCCCGGAGATCGTCCTCGTGCACGACGCCGCCCGGGCGCTGACCCCGCCCGACCTGGTGGAGTCCGTGGCGGCGGCCGTCCGCGCCGGTCACGACGCGGTGATCCCGGTGCTCCCGGTGGTCGACACGATCAAGGAGGTGGGCGCCGGCGAGGTCGTCCTCGGCACCGTCGACCGATCCGCCCTGCGCGCGGTGCAGACCCCGCAGGGTTTCCGCCGGGCGGTGCTGACCGCCGCGCACGCCGCCGCCGGCGATCCGCTCACCGACGACGCCGGCCTGGTCGAGAAGCAGGGCGTCCCGGTGCTCTGCGTCCCCGGCTCGGAGTACGCGCTGAAGGTCACCCGCCCGTTCGACCTGGCGTTGGCCGAGCACCTGCTGGCCGCCGGCGGCTGACGCGTACCCTCGTCGCATGATCGTTCCCCGGGTCGCCATCGGCACCGACGTGCACGCCTTCGAGGCGGGCCGGCCGTGCTGGGTTGCCGGCCTGCTCTGGCCCGACCAGGACGGCCTGGCCGGGCACTCGGACGCCGACGTGGCCGCGCACGCCGCCTGCAACGCGCTGCTCTCGGCGGCCGGCCTCGGCGACCTGGGCGCCAACTTCGGGGTGGGCCAGCCCGAGTGGGCCGGCGCGTCGGGCGTCGCCCTGCTCGCCGAGAGCGCCCGCCGGGTGCGGGCCGCCGGCTTCGCGATCGGCAACGTCTCCGTGCAGGTGATCGGCAACCGGCCCAAGATCGGGCCGCGCCGCGAGGAGGCCCAGCGGGTGCTCTCCGAGGCGGTCGGCGCGCCGGTCACCGTCTCCGCCGCCACCACCGACGGCCTCGGCTTCCCCGGGCGCGGCGAGGGCCTCACCGGGATCGCGGTGGCCCTGGTGTACGAGGCTCCGGCCGCCTAGGCTCGCCGCGATGTCCAGCGACGCCACCTCCGACCGCTCCGCCTTCCACGGCTACCTCCAGCGCGCCCAGCTCCTCGCGGAACTGGGCCGCTACGACGAGGCCGCGGCCGAGGTCTCCTACGCGGTCGCCCTGGAGCCGGCCAACGCCGGGGCGCTGACCATGCTGTCCCGGGTGCACCTCGCGGCCGGCCGGCCGACGGAGGCGCGCACCGCCGCCGACGCCGCCGTCGCCGCCGCCCCGGACGCCGTGCCGGCGCTGCTCGCCCGCGCCCTCGCCCTGACCGACCTGGAGGAGTACGCCGAGGCGGCCCGGACCGCCGACCGGATCCTGGCGCTCGGCCCCGACGACGCGTACGCCCAGCGCAGTGCCGCGGCGATCCTGGCCGGCTCGCGCAACGGGCAGCCGGCGCTGAACGCGGCCTGGCGCGGGGTCGAGCTGGCCCCCGAGGAGCCGGAGGCGCACCTGGTGCTCGGCCTGGTCGCCGCCAACATGGAGCTGTTCGACCTGGCCGAGCGGGCCTACCGCGAGGCGCTGCGGCTGGATCCGCAGCTCGCCGAGGCCCGGCACGACATCGGGGTGCTCCGGCTGGAGCAGCGGCGCTGGAGCGAGGCGCTGGAACACCTCGCGGAGGCCGCCGCGATGAGCCCCGGCCGGGTCGACTCCGGCCGCACCATCTCGGCCGGCCTCCGTCAGCTCGTCGTCTACGGCGCGGGCTGGACGATGATCACCGCCGTGCTGATCGCCTGCATGGCGCCGGGCAGCGCCGGCCTGTCCCGGATCGCGGCGGCGTTCGCGGCGCTCGGCGGGGCGCTCGTGGTGTGGCGCTTCGCCGCCAAGCTGCCCGGCCTGACCCGGACCGTCCTGCCCGGCCTGCTGCGCTCCGACCGCACGCTGGCCCTGGCCGTCTACGCGGCGGCCGCCGCGCCGGCGCTGATCCTGCTCTACGCGCTGGTCGGCACCCCATGGCCGCTGGTGCTCGCGATCGCGATGGCCACCGCCGCCGAGATCGCCGTCCTGTCCCGCGTCACGGCCTGACCCGTTCTCCGGCTCGGTCACGAGCCGTAGGGGTCGCCGAGGGGCTGGCGGGAACGTGGCCGCCCCGCTCCGCGCCGGACACCGTCGACCTTCCGCGAGCCGGTCAGTGACCGGGGCGGACGGCGTAGTCGCTGAGGGCGGGCTCCACGGCGGTGAAGGCGGTGTGCGCGTGGACGGCGACGATCGCCGCGATCTCGTGGTCGGCGTGACCGTCGAGCGTCAGGCGCAGCAGCTCGTCGCGGAGGAGCCGCAGGACGCCGCCGAGCTGGGCGGCGGCGACGCGCGGCAGGATGTCGTCGGGCGCCGCGCCCGTCTCCTCGGCGAACGCCCGGGCCAGTGCCCGTTCCCGGTCGTCGTGGAACTCGCGTAGCCGGGCGACGAGGGCCGGACTGCCGGTGATCATGCGGGCGAACTCCGGGCCGGTGAAGCCGATGACCGGGTCGTGTGCGGCCACCGCGGCCAGGTGGGACCGACGCAGCGCGGCCAGGGCCGACTCGCCCGGCGGGCGTTCGCGCAGGGCGGCGACCGGCCCGTTGACGAAGGCGTCGCGCAGGTCGAGCGCGAGGTCCTCCTTGCGCGGGAAGTAGTTGGTGACGGTCGTCTTGGCCACCCGCGCGGCGGCTGCGACCTCGGCGATCGTCACGTGGTCGAAGCCCCGTTCCAGGAACAGCCTGGTCGCCTGGTGCGAGATGTTCGCCCTGGTCCGGCGCTTCTTCGAGGCCCGCAGGCCGGTCGTCTGTCCGCTCACTGGGCCATCATACCTGTACTCATCCTAATTTTATTCTTGACACAATTCTTGGTTCGTCATAAGTTTAGGTCGTGCCCTGGACGCGTTCGCCGGGCCGGTGGAAGGGAGACCGCTCATGACCGTCACCGATTCCGTAGGTGCCTACCTCAAGGGCATCGGCCGGGTTCCGCTGCTGACCGCCGAGCAGGAAGTGGAACTGGCCACGCGCATCGAGGCCGGGGCGATCGCCCGGGGGCGTCTCGACGCCGACCCGGATGGTCTCGGCGGGGACGAGCGGGCGAGGTGGGAGCGGCTGGTCGCCGACGGCCGGCGAGCCCGGCGTCACATGATCGAGGCCAACCTCCGGCTGGTCGTCTCGATCGCCCGGCGCTACGTCCGGGAGGGCGGGCTGCCGCTGCCGGACCTAATCCAGGAGGGCGTCATCGGGATGATGCGGGCGGTGGAGAAGTTCGACCACCGGCGTGGGCTGAAGTTCTCCACCTACGCCACCTGGTGGATCAAGCAGGCGCTCGGTCGCGCGCTGGCCGACCAGAGCCGGACGATCCGGGTCCCCGCGCACATGGCCGAACTCATCAACCGGGTGAACCGCACCCGCCGCGACCTGCTGTGGGATCTCGGGGAGGAGCCGACCCCCGCGCGGATCGCGGTCGAGCTCGGCCTGACCCCGGAGAAGGTCGAGCAGGCGCTGCGGTACGACCGGGAGCCGGTCTCCCTGCACGCCCCGATCGGCGGGGACGGCGCGCAGCTGGGCGACTTCCTCGCCGACGACGCGGCGGATCCGGCCGCCGAGGTGGCCGCCTCCTCCCTCCGCTCCTACCTGGACACGGTGCTGGCGGCCCTGACCGAGCGGGAGGCGACGGTCATCGCCCAGCGGTTCGGCCTGGCCGACGAGCAGCCGCGCACCCTGGACGAGATCGGCCGGGCGCTCGGTCTGACCCGGGAACGCATCCGCCAGATCGAGACCAAGGCGATGACCAAGCTCCGGCACCCCACCCGGACCCGCGTCCTGGCCGACCTCCTGGCCTGAGCGGAAGGGGCGTCACCGGGCCCGGCCGGGGCGCCCCGGGTGCGGCGTGGCTGCCGTCCGGCCCGCACGTGAGCGCAGCCGGCGTGATCGTGGCCCGGTGCGAGGTCACGATCACGCCGGCTGGCGGCTGCCGGGCACGCCTCAGCCGCGGCGGGCCCAGGTCCAGGCGTAGCCGTCGTCCTCGCACGCCTGGGCGGCGTCGCAGAGGTCGAGCGGGCGGAAGGTGTCGACCATGACGGCCAGTTCGTCGAAGTAGTCGGCGCCGATCGAGCGCTCGGCGGCGCCCGGCTGCGGACCGTGGGTGAAGCCGGAGGGGTGCAGCGAGATCGAGCCCTGCTCGATGCCCGAGCCGCGCCGGGCCTCGTAGTTGCCGCCGGTGTAGAAGAGCATCTCGTCGGAGTCGACGTTGTGGTGGTTGTACGGCACCGGGATGGCGTCCGGGTGGTAGTCCACCTTGCGCGGCACGAACGAGCAGATCACGAAGTTCGGACCCTGGAACGTCTGGTGCACGGGCGGCGGCTGGTGGATCCGGCCGGTGATCGGCTCGAAGTCGTGGATGGAGAACGCCCACGGGTACATGTGGCCGTCCCAGCCGACGACGTCGAACGGGTGGTGCGCGTAGACGTAGCGGGTCCAGCCACGGCGGTGCCGGACGAGCACCTCCACGTCGGTCCCGTCCACCAGCAGCGGCGCGTCCGGCCCGCGGACGTCCCGCTCGCAGTACGGCGAGTGCTCCAGGAACTGGCCGCGGACGGAGAGGTAGCGCTTGGGCGGGCCGATGTGGCCGGCCGCCTCGACCGCGAGCAGGCGGGTCGGCTCGTCGCCGGTGGGCACCAGCCGGTGGATCGTCGAGGTGGGGATGACGACGTAGTCGCCGGCGACCGCGTCGAGGACGCCGAACGTCGACTCCACCCGCAGCGTGCCCGACTCGACGTAGAGGCAGTGGTCGCCGGTCGCGTCGCGGAACAGCGGCGACGGCCGGTCCGCCAGCACGTACGCGATCCGCACGTCGTCGTTGGCGAGCAGGTACTGCCGGCCGAGCACCGGGTCGGCGCCGGCCCCGTCGAGCTTGTGGGTGCGCAGGTGGCGGGGCTTGAGCGGCAGGTTGGGCACCCGGGTGAACGCCGGCGGCGCGAACTCCTCGGCCGCGACGATCGCGGTCGGCGCGTGCCGGTGGTAGAGCAGGGACGAGTCGGAGGAGAAGCCCTCCTGGCCCATCAGCTCCTCGGCGTAGAGGCTGCCGTCGGGCTGACGGAACTGGGTGTGGCGCTTGCGGGGCACCTCGCCGACGCTGCGGTAGTACGGCATCTCGCCTCCCGGTTCGTCCCGTTCATCGAAACCCACGACGTCCGATAGTCGGACGCTGTTGTCCGTTCCTTGTAGCGTCCCGTACATTCTTGTCTCGTGTCAACGCAGGTGCCCGCGCTTCTCGACGGCCTCGTCGACGACGCCGCCGTCTTCCCGCCCGGCAGCGCGCCGCTGCCCGACGCCGTCGCCGCGCACCGGCGGCACCGCACCTCCTGGTACGCCGACCTCGTCGGCCCGCTCCTGGTTCCCGCCACGCGGCTGACCGAGCTGGCCGGCCTGCTCGACCCGGGAGAGCGGATCGAGATCGGCGTGATCGGCGACGTGCCGCTCGCCCGGCTCGACGAGGCGCGGACCGGGGTCGACCCGCGCATCCTCGTCCGCCAGGTGGAGGCGGCGGTCGCCAAGCGCGGCGAGGACCCGCTGCCGGGCCTGACCGAGCTGGTCGAGCTGGCCCGCCGGGCGAACCGGCCCGAGGCCGCCGGCGCGGAGGAGCTCACCGTCTACGCCGAGGTGCCGCTGACCTTCGGGCTCACGGGGGCGCTGGACGCGCTCGCCGAGGCCCGCGCCGGCGGGCTGCCGGTCGCGGCGAAGTTCCGCACCGGTGGGCTTGCCGCCGAGCTCTTTCCGACCCCGGCCGAACTGGCCGCCGTCATCGGCGCCTGCCGGGACCGGCACCTGCCGTTCAAGCTGACCGCCGGGCTGCACCAGGCGGTCCGGCACCTCGACCCGGAGACGGGCTTCACCCACCACGGCTTCGCCAACGTGCTGGCCGCGACGCTGGCCGCCGCCGACGGCGCCGGGGTGCAGCGGATCGCCGAGCTGCTCACCGCGACCGACCCGCGCCCGCTGGTGCAGTGCGTGGAGAGCGACCTGGCCGCGCCGCGCCCGCTGTGGGCCGGCTACGGCTCGTGCAGCATCCTGGAACCACTGACCGATCTGATCCGGCTGGGGCTGGTGAACGGGGGCTTCGACGCATGACGTGGGTGACGGGTGCCGACGGTTCGCCGTACGGGGTGGCCAACCTGCCGTACGGGGTGTTCCGCCACGGCGGGCGCGAGCCGCGCGTCGGCGTACGGATCGGCGACTTCGTGCTCGACCTGGCCGGCGCGGAGGCGGCCGGCCTGGTGCTGGCCGCCGGGACGCTGGGCCGGCCCGCCCTCAACGACTTCATGGCCCTGGGCCGCCCACAGTGGACCGCGGTCCGGCAGCGGGTGACCGAGCTGCTCACCGACGCCGCCCACCGGCCGGCGGTGGAGCCGCTGCTGGTGCCGCTGGCGGAGGTTCGGATGGCGCTGCCGTTCGAGGTCGCCGACTATGTCGACTTCTACTCCTCCGAGCACCACGCGGCCAACGTGGGGCAGATCTTCCGCCCCGGCCAGCCGCCGCTGCTGCCCAACTGGAAGCACCTGCCGATCGGCTACCACGGCCGGGCCGGCACGGTGGTCGTGTCCGGCACCCCGGTGGTGCGGCCCAGCGGGCAGCGGGCCACCCCGCAGGGCCCGGTGACCGGCCCGTCCGTACGCCTCGACATCGAGGCCGAGGTCGGTTTCGTGGTGGGCGTGCCCAGCGCGCTGGGCGACCGGGTCTCCGTCGACGACTTCGCCGACCACGTGTTCGGCGTGGTGCTGGTGAACGACTGGTCGGCCCGGGACATCCAGGCGTGGGAGTACCAGCCCCTCGGCCCGTTCCTGGGCAAGTCCTTCGCGACCTCGGTGTCCGCCTGGGTGACCCCGCTGGACGCGCTCGGCGACGCCTTCGTCCCCGCACCCGACCAGGATCCGCCGGTCGCCGACTACCTGCGCGACGTGCCGCACCTCGGGCTCGACCTGCGCCTGTCGGTCGAGTGGAACGGCGAGCGGGTCAGCGAGCCGCCGTTCGCCACCATGTACTGGACCCCGGCCCAGCAGTTGGCCCACCTCACCGTCAACGGCGCCTCGCTGCGCACCGGCGACCTCTACGCCTCGGGCACCGTCTCCGGCCCGGAGCGGGGGCAGGTCGGCTCGTTCCTGGAACTCACCTGGGGCGGGACCGAGCCGGTGAAGTTCGCCGGGGGCGAGACCCGCACGTTCCTGGAGGACGGCGACACGGTGACCATCACCGCCACCGCGCCGGGGCCGGACGGCACCACCCTCGCCCTAGGCGAGGTGACGGGGACGATCCGCGCGGCGCGCTGACCCGTCCGCCCGCCCCGCGCCAGAGGTGTTCGCACGCGCCGGACCCCGGTCGCACAGATGGTGCGACCGGGGTCCGTCGTTGCCCCGTTGATCGTCGCGGATTCCGACGCCATGCCACGCCGCGCCGGGCCGGATGCCCCCTTTCCGGTCGTCGGCCCGGCCGCCGGCTGGTGTCCCGACGACAGGAAGGGTGACGACGATGAACGATCTCCCGGGTGCGGTCTGGCGTACCAGCAGCCGCTCCAACGACCAGGGCCTCTGCGTGGAGGTGGCGGACAACCTGGTCGACGTCCTCGGTGTGGTGGGCGTACGCGACTCGAAGGACCAGGCCGGCCCCACGCTGGCGGTCAGCCCGCCGGGCTGGGCGGCCTTCGTCGGCGCGATCCGGGCCGGCCAGTTCGGCCGTTGACGGGCCGCTACTCGTGATCGGGGCCTCCGGCGGTGGAATTTCCGCTCCGGGGGCCCCGTTCCGCGCTCACCCGGCGTACCGTCGGTGCCACGGGAGGTGGCATGTCGACGGTGGCGGTCACGCAGTTCGTGGAGGCGCACGACGCCGACCTCTGGCGGCTGCTGACCGACCTGACCACCCGCACCCGGCGTTTCACCGGCCCGGTGGAGGTGCTGACCCCCGGCCGATTCGGCCCGGGGACCGCCTGGCGGGAGACCCGGTCCCAGCCCGACGGCACGGCGCTGGTCGAGGAGTTCGTCGTCATCGAGGCCGAGCCGCCCCGACGGCTGGTGCTCGGCTCGAGCGGCGCCGGGGTGGACTACCGGATCACCTGGACGTTGCGCCCGGTCGAGCGGCGCCGGCGCGGCTGCACGGCCGTCACCGTCGAGCAGGAGTCGTCGCCGACGGCCCCGTACGGCCGGGTGGTCGCGCTGCTGCTCGGCGGGCTGGCCGCCCGGGCGGTCGAGCGCGCGCTGCGGCGGGATCTCGCCGACCTGGCCGCCGCGGCCGTCACGGGCGCCGCCGAGGCGGCCTGAGCGCGGCCGCCGCCGGTCGGCAGGTGCTTCCGCCTCTGCCGGGCGACCGACGCGCCCGAGGGGCGCCCGGCCGGGCCTGCGGGCTCCGCCTCCACCGGTCGGCCGCGCCCGGCGCGGCTCCTGGGCGGTGAGCCGGGCCCGGCGCAGCCGCGCGGGTGCGCCGCCCGACCTGACAGGGCTCTGACCGGCCCCGCTGGGTAGGGTGCCGGGCGGAGGTGCGCATGGGGTTCCCGAAGGGCCGGCGGCGGATCGTGGTGGCGGTCGCGGCGCTGCTCGCCACCGCCGTCCTCGCGGCGACGGTCTACCGGGTGCTCGCCCCCGCCGAGGTCAGCACGCCCGCGCGGGGCACGTACCCGGCGGCCGCCGATCCCGCCGTCGGCGTGGTCGGCCGGCTCCCGGTCGCCCCGCTGATCGTGGACGGCCGGCTGCGGGTCTACGCCGCCCACCGCCAGGTCTACGCGGACCGGCCGGTCGACGGCCGGCACCGGACCACGCCGTACTGGTCCTACCGGCGCTGGCCGGCGGAGCTGGACTCGGTGGTGGCGAGCGGGACGACGGTGGTCACCCGCTGGTCGGACGGGCGGCTGGTGGCGCTGGACGCGCGTACCGGCCGGGTGGCCTGGGACGCGGACGGGCCGGCGCCGGTCGGGGAGCGGACGGTCCGGCGCACCGGAGCGGCCACGGTCTGGGCCCCCCGGGGCGTCTTCGTCGCCCGGGCGCCGGACGGTCGGCAGGTCGTGGCGGCGGCCGGGGCGGAGTGGATGCGTGCCGTGGACCTGGCCGACGGCCGTGAGCTGTGGCGGTCGCACACCACCGTGACGGTGCCACCCGGCGCCGGCGCCGGCCCCGACCCGGCCGCCGGCTGTCGCGATGTCGTCGGCACGACCGGCTCGGGCCAGTTGCTCATCGTCGATTCCTGCGCGGGTCCGGCCGTGGTGGAGTTCCGCGACGCCGCGACCGGCGCGGTCGGTGTTCGCTGGCGGCCGCCGGGCGCCGGCGACCGGCTGGTGGCCACCCCCGTGGGCTGCGGGAACGGCCGGACCGGGTGCGCCGGCCTGCGGACGGCCGCGCCGGGCGACGACACGGGCCGGGGCTGGCTGCTCGGCGCCGGCGAGCCGGTTCCCGCCCCGGCCCTGGACCGGCCGGACGCCGAACTCGTCGGCGGGACGGCGGTGGCGGTGGTCGACGGGGTGCCGGTCGGGCGCTCGGCGCGCACGGGCGCGGAGCTGTGGCGTCGTCCCGACCTGCCCGAGGCGCGGCTGATCGCCGTCCAGCCCGGTCGGGTGCACCTGCTGACCGAGGCGAACGACCTGGTGACGCTGGACCCGGCGACCGGGACGCAGCGGTCCTGGTTCGCGTTGAACGCGGGCTCGGACGGCATCGGCTGGGCGCCCGGCGCGGCGTACGCGGCCGACGGCTTCGTGGCCGTGGAGCGGCTCCGCGAGCCGGTCGACCCGACGGGCGACGACCAGCGCTACTACCTCACCTCGGAACCGGTGATCCTGGCCGCGACGTGAAACGCCGGAGCGGCCGGACATGCTCGACAAAACGGACATAAGTTACCTATAGTCCCACTGTGCGTCTCCTGGCCGCCCTCTTGGGCGCGATCCTGATCCTGGTCACCGCGTCGCCCGCCGACGCCGCGCCGTCCGGCCGGGCGGTCCGGCTCGCCCGGACCGTGGGGGTGGACATCACCGTGCCCGCCGCGGTGAACCTCGGCGCCGGCTTCGTCGGCGGCACCCTGACCGGGCAGTTGGGCGTGGTCGAGGTGCGCGACTCGCGCGGGCCGGTGAATCCGAACTCCTGGGTCGCGACCGTCTCCGCCACCGTCTTCGTCACCGGCGCCGGTGGTCCCCAACGCACCATCGCCCCCGGCCGCATCTCGTACTGGTCCGGGCCCGCGGTGAGCAGTGCCGGTGGCGGCACGCTGGTGCCCGGGCAGCCCACCTCGGCGCAGGCGGTGACCCTGGACGTCCCCCGCGAGGCGTTCCGCAAGAGCACCGGCACCGGCAGCAACGAGGTGTCCTGGCGGCCGACGATCCGGATCGCCATCCCGGCCGACGTCGTCAGGGGGGCGTACCGTGGCACGATCACTCACTCTGTCGCCTGATGAGCGATTTGTCCGAAAAATGGGTTAGGGCCCACTCCGGCGCGTCTAGCGTCCCTGCCATGAAGAAGCCACTTCTTGCCCTGACCGCCGCCGCGGCCGCCTTGGTGGCCATGGCGGCGCCCGCTGCCGCCGCGCCGACCGGCGACACCATCGTCACCTTCACCGTGGCCACCGCCGACCTGAACATCACCGTGCCGGCGTCGGTGAACCTCGGTTCCGTCTTCTCCGGCGGCGTCCTCACCGGCGAACTTGGCACGGTGACCGTCACCGACAGCCGAGCCGCGCTGAATGCCACGTGGACCGTCACCGTGTCGGCCAGCTCCTTCACGACCGGCGCCGGTACGCCGGCGGAGACCATCTCGCCGGGCCTGGTGGAGTACTGGTCCGGTGGAGCGACCAGCACCACCGGCGCCGGCGTGTTCGTGCCGGGGCAGCCCACCCAGGCGGACGCGGTCAGCCTGAGCGTGCCCCGCACCGCCTTCTCGAAGACGTCGGGCAGCGGCAACAACACCGCGAGCTGGGCGCCGGACATCCGGATCGCCGTCCCGGACACCGCCGTCGGCGGCACCTACACGGGGGTGATCACCCATTCGGTGGCATGACCGGGCAGGTGCCCTCGCCCTGGCCGTGAGCGTCCTCGTCACGGCCGGGGCGCCGGCGTCGGCCGCGCACCCCGCGCCGGCGTCGGCCGTCCGCGCCCCGGCGCTCGCGGAACCGGAGGGCCCGGAGGCGGACGTGCCGGCCGCCGAGCCCGACGGGCGGAACGGCCGGCACCGGCCCTCGGCGCGACCGAGCCCGGGCGGCCCCTCCACGACGGTCGGGATACGCCTGATCGACGCCCCGGTCGACCGGCGCGACGACACCCGGGCGCACAAGTACATCGTGGACCACGTCCGCCCCGGCACGACGATCATGCGGCGGGTCATGGTGCGGAACAGTTCGGAGGTCCGCCGGACCGTCGCCCTCTACGCCGCCGCCGCAAACGTCGGGCAGAAGGGGTTCGTGCTCGCCCCGGACCGCACCGAGAACGAGCTGAGCAGCTGGATCCGCATCGCGCCGGCGGAGGAGGTGCTGGCTCCCGACGAGGAGGCGGAGGCCCTCGTCACCATCACCGTGCCGCGCCGCGCCGAGGCTGGCGAGCGGTACGCGGTGATCTGGGCCGAGGTCGCCGGTGTGGACGGGCGCAACGTGCGCAACGTCGGCCGGGCCGGGATCCGGGTCTACCTCTCCGTCGGGCCCGGCGGCGAGCCGCCCTCCGGCTTCGAGATCGGCCCGCTGACCGGCGGGCGGGAGAAGGACGGCACCCCCGTGCTGACCGCCGAGGTGCGCAACACCGGCAGGCGGGCGCTCGACCTGGCCGGCGAACTGCGGCTCGCCGAGGGCCCCGGCGGGCTCTCGGCCGGGCCGGTGAAGGTGGAGGCGGGCACGCTCGCACTGGGCGGCAGGGCCACCGTCCGGGTCGCGCTGGACCGTCGGCTGCCGGACGGCCCGTGGGCGGCGACGCTCGACCTCGCCAGCGGCTGGACGAAGCGGTCGGCCACCGGGCAGGTCAGCTTCGGACCCGTACCGGTGGCGGCCGTCACCGCCGTGGACCGCTCCGGCCAGGTGCTCACCGGCGGGCTGGCCACCTCGGGTCTGGTCCTGGTGCTGTTCGCGGTCTACGCGTACCGGCGTCGGACCCGGGTCCGGCAGCCGGCGACGGTCGCCTGAGATTCGCCGGTCCGGTCCGCGAGGGGATGGCGGACCGGACCGGCACGGGCCTCAGACCAGGGCCGCCTCGGCGGCGGCGAGGAAGGCGTCGTTCTCGGCCGGGGTGCCGATGGTGACCCGGACCCCGTCGCCGGGGAACGGCCGGACGATCACGCCCCGCGCCTCGCACGCCTTGCCGAAGTCGACCGCCCGGTCCCCCAGCGGCAGCCAGACGAAGTTCGCCTGGCTGCCCGGCACGTCCGGGACGAGCTTGCGCAGCGCCTCGGTCACCCGGTCGCGCTCGGCGACGACGAGGGCGCACCGCCGCTCCACCTCGTCGGCCTGGGCCAGCGCGGCCAGCGCGCCCGCCTGCGCGGCCATGCTGGTAGAGAACGGCGTGACGACCTTGCGCACGGCCGCCGCCACCGCCGGCTGGGCGACCAGGAAACCGATCCGCAGGCCGGCCAGGCCCCAGGCCTTGGAGAGCGTCCGCAGCACGACCACGTTCGGCCGGTCGAGGTAGGTGAGCCCGTCCGGCACCTCGGGGTCGGTCACGAACTCCCGGTACGCCTCGTCGATCACCACGAGCACGTCCTCGCCGACCGCGTCGAGGAACCGGTCCAGCTCGGCCCGGCGCACGGACGTGCCCGTGGGGTTGTTCGGGTTGCAGACCAGGATCATCCGGGTCCGGTCGGTCACCGCCGCCGCCATCGCGGCCAGGTCGTGCCCGTGCCCGGCGTCGTTGGGCACCCGCACGCTGGTCGCGCCGCTGGTCGCCGCGATGATCGGGTACGCCTCGAAGGAGCGCCACGAGTAGAGCAGCTCGTCCCCGGGCAGGCAGGTGGCCCGGACGAGGTGCTCGGCCAGCGCCACCGAGCCGCAGCCGGTGGCGATCCGGTCGGCGTCCACGCCGTACCGCTCGGCCAGCGCCTCGCGCAGCGCGACCACGCCCATGTCCGGGTAGCGGTGCACCCCGGCGGCGGCCTCGGCGACGGCCTCCACCACGCCGGGCAGCGGCCCGTACGGGACCTCGTTGCTGGCCAGCTTGATCGCCTCGGGGAGCCCGAGCTCGCGGGCCAGGTCGGCCGGGCTGCGGCCGGGCACGTAGTTGGGCAGCGCGTCCAGGTCGGCGCGGGTCAGCCGCAGCGCCGGCTGCTGGCGTCCGGTGTCGGTCATGGGGTGTCTCCCGAGGGGTCGGTGCGGTCGTCCGGGGCGGTCCGGCGGGTGCGGGGGAGCTGGACCACCACGGTCTGCGCCCGCTTGTCGTGCAGGGCCTGACGCAGCGGGTGGTCGAAGAGCGGGGAGAGCGCGTCGACGAGCTGGAGCAGCAGGCCGAGGCCGCAGCAGTACCACAGCAGGGTGGGCAGGCCGAGGGTGTTCCACCGGCGCAGCGCCCGGCCGAAGCCGAGCGGCTCGTCGGCGGCCGTCGGGACCACCCTGACGCCCACCACGCGCTTGCCGAAGGTCTGCCCGTTGGCCGCCGTCGTCGGCACCTCGTACGCGAGCCAGAGCGCGGTGGCGATCAGCAGGATGACGACCTGGAGGCCGCCGGCCTGCTCGCTGGGCTGCGGCAGCCCCTCGGTGGAGGTGTCGCCGGCCATCGCCCGCCGGAACACCTCCCGCCAGTACGGGGTGACCTCCTCGACCAGCCGCCACACGAACCAGCCGTTGACCACGGCGTTCAGCGCGAACACGATGGCGAAGTCGATCAGCCGGGCGACCAGCCGGGCGCCGAACCCGGCCAGCGGCAGACCGTGCGGGCGGGGCTCGGGCGGCCGGCCGGGCCAACTCCCCGGCGGCCAGCCGGGCGGTGGGCCCTGCGGGTGCGCGTGGGCCCCCGGCGGCTGCCAGGGGTGGGGCTGGCCGGGATGCGGCTGCCCGGGGTGGGGTTGCCGGGCCGCGGGCGCGCCCGGTGCGGAGACCGGGGCCGCGGGCGGCGTCGGGGCGGGCACGGGCGGCGGCTCGGCCGGCGGCGGCCCCTCGGGCGGGGTGGCGTCGACGGGGATCGGCGCGCCGATCCAGCCCTCGCCGTCCCAGTAACGCCGGGTGTCCGGATCGGCCGGGTCGACGTACCAGCCCGGTTCGACGCTCACGGCCTGGCCTCGCTGCGCTCGCTCACGCAGACACCTTAACGACGACGGTGCCGGCGAACTTGTCGTGGAGGCACTGCTGCCAGGGCTTGTCCCACAGTTGCCAGAGCCCGTCGAGGTAGCTGAGGCCGGGCAGGAACATCGCGGCGACGTGCTGCACGGCGTACCGCTTGCCGGCCATCCGCCGGTCGAGCGTGCGGGCCGGATCGAGCGGCACCACTCGCAGCTTCATCACCTTCTTGCCGAACGTCTGCCCGGTGCGCTTCATGTACTCCACGTGGTAGAGCCAGTAGAACCCGAGCATCAGCACGAACAGGCCCAGTTCGAGCAGGAGCAGCGGCAGGAAGAAGTCGGTCATGAACGCCCCGGGGTCCGGCTCGACGAGGGTGCCGTCCGGGTTGGTCCGGGTCAGGTCGTCCATCATGTTCCAGAAGAACAGCAGGAACGGCGGCAGGAAGAGGACCATCGCCACCAGCGTGCTCAGCCCGACGTCGATCAGCGCGGCCAGCAGCCGGTCGGCGAAGCCGGCGAGCGGCTGGCCGCCGGGGCCGAGCGGCGGCGGGGCGGGGTGCGGGGCCCAGCCCGGGGACGGCGGAACCCAGCCCGGCGGGGGATGCCCGGGCGGGGCATACTGCGGCGGCACCGCGTACCCCTGGCTGGTCGGACCGGAGGGCGGCGCGAAGCCGCCGGCGGCGGGCGAGGGCCCACCGGCCGGCGGCGTCGGGTACGACGGAGGCTGCGTCACGCTCGACAGTGTTACAGGTTGCCGCGCTTCTCCTGCTCCCGCTCGATGGCCTCGAAGAGCGCCTTGAAGTTGCCCTTGCCGAAGCCGAGCGAGCCGTGCCGCTCGATCAGCTCGAAGAAGACGGTCGGGCGGTCCTGCACCGGCTTGGTGAAGATCTGGAGCAGGTAGCCGTCCTCGTCCCGGTCCACCAGGATCTTGCGGGACTTCAGCTCCTCGATGGGCACCCGCACCTCGCCGATGCGGGCGCGCAGCTCCGGGTCGTCGTAGTACGAGTCCGGGGTGTCCAGGAACTCGACGCCGGCGGCGCGCATCGCGTCGACGCTGGCCAGGATGTCGTTGGTGGCCACGGCGATGTGCTGGGCGCCCGGGCCCTGGTAGAACTCCAGGTACTCGTCGATCTGCGACTTCTTGCGGGCGATCGCCGGCTCGTTGAGCGGGAACTTCACCTTGCGCGTGCCGTTGGCGACGACCTTGCTCATCAGCGCCGAGTAGTCGGTGGCGATGTCGTCGCCGATGAACTCGGCCATGTTCGAGAAGCCCATGACCCGCTTGTAGAACTCGACCCACTCGTCCATCCGGCCGAGCTCGACGTTGCCGACCACGTGGTCGACGGCCTGGAAGAAGCGCTTCGGCTGGAGGCCGGCGTCGATCATCGGCTGCCGGTCCACGATCGGCTTGCGGGCCACGAAGCCGGGCAGGAACGGGCCGGTGTAGCGGGACCGGTCGACAAGCGTGTGCCGGGTGTCGCCGTACGCGGCGATGGCCGCCATCCGGACGGTGCCGTGCTCGTCGCTGACGTCGTGCGGCTCGACCAGGCCGGTCGCGCCCTGCGCGGTGGCGTGCGCGTACGCGGCGTCGACGTCCGGGACCTCCAGCGCGATGTCGGAGACGCCGTCGCTGTGCTTGGTCACGTGCTCGGCGCCGGGGGCGTCCGGGCGGACCGCGCCGGTCAGCACGAACCGGGCCGAGCCGCTGGTCAGCACGTACTGGGCGTGGTCGCGGTAGCCCTGCTCGGGCCCCCGGTACGCCACGCAGGTCATGCCGAACGCGGTCGAGTAGTAGTGCGCCGCCTGCTTGGCGTTGCCCACCAGGAAGTGCACGTGGTCGAGGCCCTTGACGGGGAACGGGTCGCGGCTGATGTCGTGGTCGACGGCACCGACGAGCACGTCGATGTCGACATCGTCGGTCGCCTGGGGTCGGTCGATCGCCTGGGTCATCGCGGTCTCCCTCAAGTACCGGTCGGCCTCGTGGCCGCCGCCGTGGTCTGTGCGGTCTTCTGTGGCGAGGATCGCGGTGACCCGGCGCACTGGGCAACTGTCAGCGTTGGAGCTGGTCAGGTTGCGCATTAAGTAGGGTGTTCAGTCATGAACGCTGGTCAGGCTGTACAGCTCGACACCCTCGACGCGCGGTTGATCGAACTGCTCACGGAGGAGCCGCGGATCGGGGTGCTGGAGTGCTCCCGCCGCCTCGGGGTCGCCCGGGGCACCGTGCAGGCCAGGCTCGACAAGCTGGTCGAGCGGGGGGTCGTCGGCGGGTTCGGCCCGGAGATCTCCCCGGCGGCGATCGGGTTCGCGGTGACCAGCTTCGTCACCCTGGAGATCAGCCAGCGGCACGGGCACGACCGGGTCGCCGCGCACCTGGCCGCGATCCCCGAGGTGCTGGAGGCGCACACCATCACCGGCTCCAGCGACCTGCTCTGCCGGATCGTGGCCCGCTCGAACACCGACCTCCAGCGGGTGATCGACCAGATCGTCTCGTACGAGGGCATCCGCCGGGCCTCGACGATCATCGCCCTCGCCGAGCAGATCCCGTACCGCACCCTGCCGCTCGTGCGCTCCGCCGCCGCCAAGGGGTGAGGGTCCCGAGGCGACACCACCCCTCGGGCTCGGGGAGAAAGGGCGGCGACACGGCGGCGCGGGACCACGGGAGCACGGCGGTCGTCGCTACCGTGTGCGTGTGGCGAAGGCGGGCGGCCCCGGGTGGCGTGGGGGGCTGCTGCTCGCGCTGATCGTGGTCGTCGTGCTCGCCGCGACCGGGGTGTGGAACCCGTTCCCCGCCGTGTGGGACTGGGTCGACCGCAGCGAGCCGATCTCCGAGCCGGACGTGGTCTGGCAGCAGCGGGTCGGCGGCACCCCGCGCAGCGTCACCATCGCCGGCGAGACCGTGGTGGTCGAGCAGCGCACCCGGGTGGAGGCGCGCAGCCTGGCCACCGGCACCCAGCTGTGGGAACGCAAGGCCGACTGGTCCGCGGTGGCCGGGGGCGACCGGGACCCGGTCGTCGTCGTGGGCAAGCTCCTGGTCAAGGGGTACGAGGTGCTCGACCCGACCACGGGCGCCACGCGGCGGCGCGACGGCGACGCGGTGGCCGTGTGGACGTACCGCAACCTGCTGCTCGACGCCCGCTGCGTCGACGCCACCGACTGCACGATCAGCGCCTGGGAGCCGCGTGGCACCGCCCCGCTCTGGACGGCCTTCGTCCCCGGGGTGCGCAGCGGGCTGCTCGGCGACAACCCGGGGCTGCTCGGCACCCGCCGGCTCGACGCCGTCCGGGTCGACGAGGACGTGGCGGGGCCGGAGGCGGTGCCGCCGCTGCTCGGGTTCCCCATCGACGGCCGGGTGCACGTGCTCGACACCGCCACGGGCCGCGTGCTGCAGAACGTCGAGCCGGGCCGGGACGAGCGGCTGTCGGTGGTCGGCGGCCGGCTGCTGCGGATCACCGCCCGCTCCCAGGACGGCACCTGCTACTTCGCCATCTCGGGCCGCGACCCGGCGACCGGCCAGGAGACCTGGCAGCGGGCGGGGGTCAACCTGCGCACCGCCGACAACGCCGGCTGCGTGCAGCGGGAGGATCCACAGGGCGCGCGGAACGTGCTGATCGGTGTCGCCCCGGACGCCCGCGAGGCGGTCCTCGACGGGTACGACGGGCGGCTGCTGCTGGTCACCGCCGCCGGGCAGCGGCTGCTCGCGGTCGACGACCGGTACGCCCTGGTCCGGGCGGCCGACAAGCGCGCGGTGGTCAGTCACGAGCTGGGCGGCGGGCGCGTCCGGTGGACCCGTCCCGCCGGGGCGAAGGCGGGCGCGGCGCTCACCCCGTACGCCGCCGTGATCGCCGACGAGAAGCCGTCCCGGCTGGTGGCGCTCGACCCGCGGACCGGTCGCGAGCTGGCGAACCTGCGGACCGCGGCGAACGCCCTCGCGGTCGGCCCGAACGGCATGATCATCGGTGAGGGCCGGGAGATCGGGTACGTCCGCTTCGGCGGCGCGGCCGTCGCACCGCCGCCCCCGGGCGACGGCGGCGTCCCCCGCCCCGGCGGCACGGCCGGGGTGCCCGCGCCGGCGGACAGCTGCGGCCCGAAGCGGGAACTCTGCCCCGGGTGAGAGCGCCGTCCCAGGACCCACCCGGCGGGTGACACTGATCGACCCTTCTGCCCTAGGCTTTCCGCTCATGAGCAGTGCCGCCGCGTTCTCGTACGCTCCCTTGCTGCCGACCGGTCCCGACCAGACGGAATACCGCCTGGTCACCGACGAGGGCGTCGACGTCGTCAACGGTCCGGGGGGTCGCCGGTTCCTCACCGTGGAGCCGACGGCGCTCACCGCGCTGACCGCCGAGGCGATGCACGACATCGCGCACTTCCTGCGCCCCGCGCACCTGGCCCAGCTGCGGTCGATCATCGACGACCCGGCGGCCTCGCCGAACGACCGCTTCGTCGCGCTCGACCTGCTCCGCAACGCCAACATCGCGGCCGGCGGCGTCCTGCCGATGTGCCAGGACACCGGCACGGCGATCGTGATGGGCAAGCGCGGCCGGCACGTGCTCACCGACGGCCGCGACGCCGAGGCCGTCTCGCGCGGCGTCTACCAGGCATACACCCGGCTCAACCTGCGCTACTCGCAGCTCGCCCCGCTCACCATGTGGGAGGAGCGCAACACCGGCAGCAACCTGCCGGCGCAGGTCGAGCTCTACGCGGAGGACCCGGACGGCCACCCCGACGCGTACAAGTTCCTCTTCATGGCCAAGGGCGGTGGCTCGGCCAACAAGTCGTACCTCTACCAGGAGACCAAGGCGCTGCTGAACCCCACGCGGATGATGCAGTTCCTGGAGGAGAAGCTGCGGCTCATCGGCACCTCGGCCTGCCCGCCCTACCACCTGGCCATCGTCATCGGCGGCACCTCCGCCGAGTACGCGCTGAAGACCGCCAAGTACGCCAGCGCCAAGTACCTCGACACGCTGCCCACCTCCGGCTCGATGACCGCGCACGGCTTCCGGGACCTGGAGCTGGAGGCGGAGGTGCTGGAGCTGACCCGCAACTTCGGCATCGGGGCGCAGTTCGGCGGCCGCTACTTCTGCCACGACGTGCGGGTGGTCCGGCTGCCGCGGCACGGCGCCTCCTGCCCGGTGGCGATCGCCGTCTCCTGCTCGGCGGACCGGCAGGCGGTCGCCAAGATCACCCCGTCGGGCGTGTGGCTGGAACGGCTCGAGACCGACCCGGCGCGTTTCCTGCCCGACGTCACCGACGAGACGCTGGACGCCGAGACGGTCGTCAAGGTCGACCTCAACCGGCCGATGGACGAGATCCGCGCCGAGCTGTCGAAGTACCCGGTGAAGACCCGGCTGTCGCTGACCGGCCCGTTGGTGGTCGCCCGCGACATCGCCCACGCGAAGATCGCCGAGCGGCTGGACGCGGGCGAGCCCATGCCGCAGTACCTGCGTGACCACGCCGTCTACTACGCCGGCCCGGCCAAGACCCCGGAGGGCTACGCGTCCGGCTCGTTCGGCCCGACCACGGCCGGCCGGATGGACGCGTACGTGGCGAAGTTCCAGGCCGCCGGCGGCTCCCAGGTGATGCTCGCCAAGGGCAACCGCTCCGCCCAGGTCACCCGCTCCTGCCAGCAGCACGGCGGGTTCTACCTCGGCTCGATCGGCGGCCCCGCCGCCCGGCTCGCCCAGGACTGCATCAAGCACGTCGAGGTCCTGGAATACCCGGAGCTGGGCATGGAGGCGGTCTGGAAGATCGAGGTGGAGGACTTCCCGGCCTTCATCGTGGTCGACGACAAGGGCAACGACTTCTTCGCCGAGGTCACCAAGCCGGTGCTGACCGTCGGCCGCCGCTGACCTCGCGTACGCGGGAGGGGCGCCGGGCAGCAGCCCGGCGCCCCTCGTCGTTTCCGTACGTCAGCTCGCCCGGCTGGCGTAGAACGTGCCGCTGAAGGTCTCCGACACGATCCCGTCGCCGGTGCGGGTGTACACGGTGATCCGGTGCAGCCCGGCGGTCGTCGGGGTGTAGCCCACCGACGCCGAGCCGTCGGCGCCCGCCGCGACCGTCTGGGCGGGGAGCCCGTCGAACGAGTAGACGAACTCCGTCACCCCGGGCATGCCGGGCTGGAAGACGAAGGTCCCCGGCGTGCCGGCGACCGCCCCCTGGAACTTGTTGATCGGGTACTCGACGGAGCTGACCGTGGGCTTGGTCGCCAGGTAGAAGCGGTAGGTGCCCTCACCCGACGGCAGGCCGCCGGCCGTCCGGCTGCGGACGTACACGTCGTTGTAGCCGGGCTTGGCCGGCGTGATCGTGACCGTGGCCGTGCCGTCGGCGACCGCGGCCACGGTCTGCTCGGGACCGTCGTTGAGCCGGTAGGTGTACTCGACGACGTCCTCCATCCGGGGCGTGAAGGTCAGGGTGCGCGGCTGGCCGTACCCGGCCGTCGGGTCGCCGTCGGTGATCGTCGGGCTGGTGGTGCGGACCCGGAACCCGTAGCTCGTGGCCGGGGAGCGGTTGCCGGCCGCGTCGACCGCCTCGACGCTCAGCGTCATCGGCCCGTCCCGGTCCGGCGTGATGGTGACGGTCGCCGAGCCGCCCGGCGCGTCGGCGGCCACGTAGATCGCCGGCCCGGACATGAGGGTGTACCGGAATCCCACGGCGTCGGTGTCGCCGCCGGCCGAGAAGGTGAACCGGCCCGGGATGCCCGGACCGCCGTACCACCCGTCGCCGGCCGGGTAGTCCGTGGAGCTGACCGTCGGCTGCGCGGGGCTGGTGGTGTCGACGGTGAACCGGCACTCCGGCGACCAGGGGGAGGTGCCGCCGGCCCCGTCCGTGGCGCGGACGGCGAAGGCGTACGTCCCGTCGACCAGCTGACCGGCCGTGACGTCGTACCGGAAGACCGACCCGGCGGCCTTGGCCGGGGACGTCCACTCGGTCCGCCCGGTCGGGTCGCTCACCGGCCACCAGGCGAAGGTGGCGGTCACCGGCTCGGTGTTCGGCGGTACCGCGTCGGGGTCGGTGACCTTCGCCGCCAGGTACGGCGTGGTCGTGCCGACGTAGAGCCCGTCGGCGCAGGGGGACCCGCTGACTCCCAGGTCGGTCGGTACGTCCGGCGGCGTGTTCGCCTCGATGGAGATGCCGAGTTCCCTGATCCAGCGGCCGTACGGCAGCTTCTCCTCGTGGTCTCCGGCGATCCGCGCCATGAAGGTGATCGAGGTCTGTCCGGCCTCGACCGCCTGCCGTACCGCCTCGGTGAGCGGCACTTCCAGCTGTCCTCGGCAAGGAGCGGTCGGCGCGATGTCAGCAACCTTCTCTCGAACCGCGGGCGACGTCTCCCAGGTCGGTGCGCTGGTCGGTACGTCGGTCCGCCACAGCTCGATCTCGCGTGGCTTCGAGCAGTCGTTGACCGCCGTCTCCTCGGTGACACCGAGGGCACGGATGATCTGCTTGCCCTGGAACGGGGAGAGGTTGTAGGTGAAGTAGGCCCGCGAGGTGTGTTTGTCGTCGTCGGACTCCCAGGTGCCGACCGGCACGGTGCCGTCGGTCTCGGCGGAAGCGGTCGACGGCTGACGGGCGTCGGTCCAGCTGCCGCTGGTCGGCAGGATGAACCGGCTCGCCCCGGCGGTTGCCGGCCCAGCGGTCAGGACCAGGGCGCTGGTCGTGATCAGGAGGGCGGCGAACCCCGCGGTGGGGAGGATCCGGCGCGTGCGCCGGGCGGCCGAACTGATGGGACTCCGTGGGTCGGGCAAATGGACCTCCGTGACGTGAGAGTTCCACGATCTTAAGTTCTTTGAATTCTTTGGGGGCCCCGTTTTCCGCCGCCGTACCCGCCACTGATCGTCCACAGGCCGCCGGACGCATGCCTGTAAGCGTGGCTTTGGGCAGGCCGGCGAGATGTGACGGAACGGTCAGTGCGATCATCTGCGGCCCGGCGCTCGGCGCGGCAGGATGGTACGCGTGACGACTCCAGAGGCGACGGGCTACCGGATCGAACGCGACTCGATGGGCGAGGTGGAGGTGCCCGTCGAGGCGCTGTGGCGGGCCCAGACACAGCGCGCGGTGCAGAACTTCCCGATCTCCGGCCGGGGGATCGAGCCGGCCCAGATCCGGGCGCTGGCCCAGATCAAGGGGGCGGCGGCCGAGGTCAACGGCGAGCTGGGCGTGATCGACGCGAACGTGGCCGCGGCGATCGCCGCCGCGGCGGCGCACGTGGCCGACGGCGGCTACGACGACCAGTTCCCGATCGACGTGTTCCAGACCGGGTCCGGCACGTCGTCCAACATGAACACCAACGAGGTCATCGCCACGCTGGCCAGTCGCGAGCTGGGCCGGGACGTGCACCCGAACGACGACGTGAACGCCTCGCAGTCCAGCAACGACGTCTTCCCGTCGTCGATCCACCTGGCCGCCACCGAGGCCGTGGCGCGGGACCTGCTGCCCGCGCTGGCCCACCTGGCGGAGGCGCTGGAGGGCAAGGCGGCGGAGTTCGAGACGGTGGTCAAGGCCGGGCGTACCCACCTGATGGACGCCACCCCGGTGACCCTCGGGCAGGAGTTCGGCGGGTACGCCGCCCAGGTGCGCTACGGCATCGAGCGGTTGGAGGGCGCGCTGCCCCGGCTGGCCGAGCTGCCGCTCGGCGGAACCGCCGTGGGCACCGGCATCAACACCCCGCTCGGCTTCGCCGCGAAGGTCATCGAGAAGCTGCGCGGATCGACCGGGCTGCCGCTGACCGAGGCGCGTAACCACTTCGAGGCGCAGGGCGCCCGGGACGCCCTGGTGGAGACCTCCGGGCAGTTGCGCACGATCGCCGTCGGCCTCTACAAGATCGCCAACGACATCCGTTGGATGGGCTCGGGCCCGCGCGCGGGCCTGCGCGAGCTGCGCATTCCCGACCTCCAGCCCGGCTCGTCGATCATGCCGGGCAAGGTCAACCCGGTGGTCGCCGAGGCGATGCGGCAGGTCTGCGCCCAGGTGATCGGCAACGACGCAGCCGTCGGCTTCGCCGGCTCGCAGGGCGACTTCGAACTGAACGTCATGCTCCCCGTGATGGGCCGCAACCTGCTGGAGTCGATCCGGCTGCTCGCCGCGTCGAGCCGGCTCTTCGCCGACCGCCTCGTGGTCGGCCTGGTCGCGGACGCCGAGGTCTGCCTGGCGTACGCGGAGGGCTCGCCGTCGATCGTCACCCCGCTCAACCGCTACCTCGGGTACGACGAGGCCGCCTCGATCGCCAAGGAGGCGCTGGCCAGGCAGGTCTCGATCCGCGAGGTGGTGATCTCCCGGGGGCACGTCGACTCCGGCAAGCTGAGCGAGACCCAGCTCGACGAGGCGCTCGACCTGCTCCGCATGACCCACCCCTGAGCGGTGCCGCCCCTGGCCGGGTGTCGGCCCCAGGTCGCTTCAGGACGGCAGCCGGTTCAGGGGCGGGTGGCGGCCTTGCGGGCCCGGTAGGCGGTGACGGCGGCCCGGTTGCCGCAGCCCGCGTCGCAGAACCGGCGGGAGCGGTTCTTCGACAGGTCGACCAGCACGTTCGCGCAGTCCGGGTGGTCGCAGATCCGCAGCCGGCTCAGCTCGCCGTAGCGCACCAGGTCCGCCACCGCCATCGCGGCCTCCACGGCGATCCGGGCCGCCAGCGGCGCGTCGCGCGGCACGGCGTGGAAGTGGTACGGCTCGTCGTCGTGCTTGATGAGCTGCGGCAGCGCGTGGTTCTCGCGGAGCAGCCCGTTGACGACGGCGACGACCTCGTCGGTGTCGGCGTACCAGATGCGGCGTAGCCGGGGGCGCAGGTCGCGGACCGACCGCAGCTCGGCCTCGGTGTGCTCGTGCCGGCCGGTGTAGGCGTGCGCGAGGTAGAAGGCGTCCAGGGCGGCGATGTCGGGCAGGCCGTCGCCATCGGGGCCGTCGGTGTTGACGAGCGCGGCGGCCGCGATCAGGGAGCAGTCCGTGTCATGGGCGAAGAGCAACTTGACTCCTGTCGGGGGGCCGACCTAGCGTCATGAGCATACCGACGATTGACTGATGACAGCTAGGAGCGGATCGATGCGCCAACCACCCGCCGCCGGGCTCGGCCTGGGCCTCGCCCTGCTCTCCGCCGTCACCTTCGCCACCTCCGGCACGTTCGCCCGGTCGCTGATCGACGCGGGGTGGTCCGCCGAGGCCGCCGTGGTCGCCCGGGTCGGCATCGCCTCCCTGGTGGTGGCGATCCCGGCGGCGCTGTCGCTGCGCGGCAAGTGGGACGTGCTGCGGCGCAACCTCGCCACGATCGGCGTGTTCGGGCTGCTCGGGGTCGCGGCGGCACAGGTCTGCTTCTTCAACGCGGTCCGCTACCTGCCGGTCGGCGTCGCGCTGCTGCTGGAGTACCTCGGCATCATCCTGGTCGTGGGCTGGATGTGGCTGGTCCACGGGCAGCGCCCCCGCCGGCTGACCGTGGCCGGCTCGGTGGCGGCCCTCGCCGGCCTGTTCTTCGTCCTCGACCTGACCGGCGCCACCCGGCTCGACCCGGTGGGCGTGCTCTGGGGGCTGGGGGCCGGGGTCGGCCTCGCCGGCTACTTCGTGCTCGCGGGGCGGGTCGACGAGGGTCTGCCCTCGGTGGCGCTGGCCAGCGGCGGCATGGCGGTCGGCGCGGCCGTCCTGTTGCTGCTCGGGGCGGTCGGGGCGCTGCCGCTGCGGGCCACCTTCGGTGAGGTCACGTTCGCGGGGCAGCGCACCAGCTGGCTGCTCCCGATCGCCGGCCTGTCGTTGGTCGCCGCGGTGGTCGCGTACCTCGCCGGGATCGCCGGGGCCCGGATCCTCGGAGCCCGGCTGTCGTCGTTCGTCGGGCTGACCGAGGTGATGTTCGCGGTCCTCATCGCCTGGCTGGTGCTGGGCGAGCTGCCGACCGTCGTGCAGCTCCTCGGCGGGGCCCTGATCGTGGCCGGTGTCGCACTGGTGCGCGTCGACGAGCTGCGCGCGCCCCGCGCCGAGGAGCACCCGGAGCCGCGACCCACCGAGGCCGCCCTGTCGTAAACCGTCGTCGTGCTGACCACGGTGGTGTTCGACGCCGACGAGACCCTGCCCGACCTGCGTCCGGCGGTGACCGGTGGGCGGGTGGCCGTACTCGGGGAGACGCGGCGGCTGACACCGCCGTCGGGCAGCCCCTCGGCCTCTGAGGGCCCGGCAGGCGGGTCAGTTCCGCCAGCCGCGGGCCGCCAGGGCGGCGCGGACCTCGACCAGCAGGGCCGGGAACTCCTGGCGCAGGCGTCGGCTCGTCGCGGACAGCACGAGCCAGCCCGCTGCGGCGAGCTGGTCGAGCTGCGGGTGGTCGAGCTGCGGGTGGTCGGCGTCGACGTGTCGGCGTCCGGCGTACCGGACGGCGACCCGGTATCGCGGCCAGGCCAGGTCGGGACGCAGGACCAGCCCCGGGGCCAGGACGACGGGGTGCCGGGCGACCGGGCGCGGCAGCCCGGCCAGCACCAACCGGACCCGCAGCTGCGACTCGGCCGGCGACCCGGCGTCCGGATCTGCCAGGTCGAATACCCAGCGCGCCCGCCGGCCGCCGGGTCGGTCGGCGTTCCGGTCGGCGGTCTCGGCGAGCTCGTCGCGGCTGGTGAGGCCCTGTCCGAGCAGGGCGTCGACGATCCCGACCGCACGCAGCGGCTCCAACCAGACCGCCGTCTCCCACGCCGCCGCGGCCGGCGCCGTCCTGGGCGGTGGCCCGGCGGTCCGCAGTGTCGCCGTCATCGCGTCGTCGGTCGGACGGGCGGACGCGTGGGGCCGGTCGCGCGACAGGTCGGCGACCGGCGCCGGTGCGGACGGTGGCGTCGTGGGCGGCCCCACGGAGTGCGCCCGCAGGCCGCGCTGGGGGCTCACCCGGATCGTCCTGGGCAGGAGGACGTGCACGTCGTCGGTGAAGGCGGCGGCATGCGCGACGCCGTGCAGGTACGCCGCCGAGGGGCCGGCGGCCACCGCCTCGGGCGGCAGGCGAAGGGTGGCCGCCCGGCACGCCAGGGCGTGATCGCGGTCGAGCCGGGCATCGGCGTACACGTCGTGGCGCAGACGCGTCCAGGCGGAACTGCGGAGCTGGTGCTCGGTGACGAGGCCGCGCCGGATCGCGTCGGAGCCTCGGAAGACCTGCCAGGCCAGGGCGCTGGGCCGGTGCGGTGAGGGTGGCATGTGGACCAGCGTCGCGGCCACTCCGCCCGCCCCGACGCCCCTGTGGACGAGCCGGCCCGCCTGCCGGGCGGCCCGCTGTGGACGACCACCACGACGACCGGCGGATGTGGTAAGGGCCCGCTGGCCGGCGAGCCACCGCGGGCCGGTCAGCCACCGCGGATCGGTGAGCCGCCGCTGGCCGGCGAGGGCCGTGGGCCGGCGAGGGCCGTGTTCCGGTGAGCCACCGCTGGCCGGCGAGCGGCCGTGGGCCGGCGGTCGGCGGGCGGTCAGGAGAGGGCGGCGGCGATGGCGGTGGCGGCGGCGAGGACCTGGGCGCCGACCGTCTCGCTGTCCAGCGGCGCCAGCGCGACGACCCCGACGCTGGCCTCCAGGCCCGGCACGCCGAGCACCGGTGCGGCCACCCCGTACGCCCCGGCCTGGAGCTCCCCGGCGGTGCTCACCGGGCCGGCGGCGCCCGCCCGGCCGGCGAGGATGGCCCGCCCGGCCGCCCCGCGCTCCAGCGGGTGCCGCGCCCCCGTCCGGTACGCGACGTGGAACGACGTCCAGCTCGGCTCCACCACGGCGAGCGCGACTCCCTCGCCGCCCTCGACCACGGTCAGGTGGGCGGTCGCGCCGGCCTGCTCGGCGAGCCGGCGCAGCGCCGGCAGCGCCCCCTCGGCCAGCAGCGGCTGGGCACGCCGGGCCAGGTGCAGCACCCCCGCGCCGAGGCGCAGCCGGCCGTCGCCGTCGCGGCGCAGCATCCCGTGCGCGGTCAGCGCGCTGACCAGCCGGTAGACCGCCGCCCGGCCGATGCCCAGCCGGTTCGCCGCCTCGGTGACGGTCAGCCCGCCCGGCGCGTCGGCGACCAGGTGCAGCAGCCGCAGCCCCCGGTCCAGGGTCTGCGCCGTCTCCCCGCCCCGCGCCGTCGTGTCCACGCCGAGCAGCGTACGACCCGGCTCCGGCCGACCCCGGAAAGCGTGGACGGCTACCCTTGTACGGTGACGCTACGCCTGTATGACACCGCCACTCGATCGGTGCGGGACTTCGTCCCGCGGGAAGCCGGCAAGGTGGGGGTCTACCTGTGTGGTCTCACCCTCCAGGCCCCGCCGCACATCGGTCACCTTCGCTCCGGCGTCAACTACGACGTGCTGCGCCGCTGGCTGCTCGCCGCCGGCTACGAGGTCACCTTCATCCGCAACCTGACCGACATCGACGACAAGGTCCTGGTCAAGGCGGTGGAGCGGGGGCGGCCCTTCTGGTCGATCGCGTACGCCAACGAGCTGGTCCTGGCCGAGTCCTACCGGGCGCTCAACGTGCTGCCGCCGACGTACGAGCCGCGGGCCACCGGGCACATCCCGGAGATGCACGAGCTGATCGCCAAGCTGATCGCCGACGGGCACGCCTACCCGGCCACCGACGGCTCCGGCGACGTCTACTTCGACGTCTGCTCCTGGCCGGCCTACGGGTCGCTGTCCAACCAGTCGGTGGACGCGATGCAGTCCGCGGGGGACGCGCCCGACCGGGGCAAGCGGGACCCGCGCGACTTCGCGCTCTGGAAGGGCGCCAAGCCCGACGAGCCGGCGGACGCCTACTGGCCGTCGCCGTGGGGGCGGGGCCGGCCGGGCTGGCACATCGAGTGCTCGGCGATGTGCTGGCGCTACCTCGGCGCCGAGTTCGACATCCACGGCGGCGGGCTGGACCTCACCTTCCCGCACCACGAGAACGAGATCGCCCAGTCGCAGGCGGCCGGGCTGCCGTTCGCCCGCTACTGGGTGCACCACGGGCTGCTCAGCATCGGCGGCGCCAAGATGGGCAAGTCGCTCGGCAACGCCCTCGACCTGACGTACGTCGACTCGCTCGGGGTGCGCCCGGTGGAGCTGCGCTACTACTACGCCGCCGCGCACTACCGCTCGCGCATCGACTACTCGGAGGAGGCGCTGCGGGAGGCGGCCGTCGCGTACCGCCGCATCGAGGGCTTCGTGCAGCGGGCCGTCGAGCGCGTCGGCGCCGGCCAGCTCGGCGAGCTGCCGGGCGCGTTCGCGGCGGCGATGGACGACGACCTGAACACCTCCGCCGCGCTCGCCGTCCTGCACGAGGTGGTTCGCGACGGCAACACCGCGCTGACCGACGGCGACGATGTGACCGTCCGCACGGCGCTGGCCGCCGCCCGCGCCATGCTGGATATCCTCGGGGTCGACCCCCTCGACCCGGCGTGGACCGGTGGCGGCCGCGCGGACGACCTGCGCGCCGTGGTGGACTCCCTGATCGCGCTGGCCCTGGAGCAGCGTGCCCAGGCCCGCGGTCGCAAGGACTGGGCCGCCGCCGACGCGGTACGCGACCAGCTCAAGCAGGCCGGCGTCGTGGTGGAGGACACCCCCCAGGGCCCCCGTTGGACTATTGGAGAGCAGGACTGATGGCCGGCAACTCGCAGCGCCGTGGCCGGCGACTGACGCCGAAGGCGGGAGCCCCGAAGGGCTCCGGTGGCAAGAACAAGGACGCCCTCGCCGGGCGGGGCAGGACCCTGCCCGCCGACGAGCGGCCCTGGCACAAGGCGTACTCGGGCACCGAGAAGCTGCCCCAGCGCACCGCCTGGAAGCAGGAGAAGGAGCGCCGGGCGGCGGCCGAGGAGGGGCGCGCCCCCAAGATCGGTCAGCCGGGCAGCAAGGACACCACCTGGGGCAAGGGCGGTGGCCGGGGCGCGCCGGGCGGCGGGCGCGGCACCGTCGGCCGGGGCGGTCGGCCGGCCGGCCGCGGCGGCCCCCGGGTCGCGCCGGGCCGCAAGTCCAACCCGTCGAAGGACACCCCGGAGCTGCTGGTCGGGCGGAACCCGGTGCTGGAGTCGCTGCGCGCCCAGGTGCCGGCGACCGCGCTCTACACCGCCCAGGGCATCGACATCGACGACCGGGTCAACGAGATCGTCCGGACGGCCGCCGACCGGGGCATCGCCATCCTGGAGATCAGCCGCGCCGAGTTGGACCGGATGACCGGCGGCGTCCTGCACCAGGGCGTCGGGCTCCAGGTGCCGCCGTTCGCGTACGAGCCCTTCGAGGACCTCGTCGCGGCGGCGCTGGAGCAGACCGCCCCGCTGCTGGTGGCGCTGGACGGGGTGACCGACCCGCGCAACCTCGGCGCGGTGATCCGGTCCGCCGCCGCCTTCGGCGCGCAGGGTGTCTTCGTACCCGAACGGCGTGCCGCCGGGATCACCGCGACCGCCTGGCGGACCAGCGCCGGCGCGGCCGCGCGGGTGCCCGTCGCCCAGGTGACCAACCTGACCCGCTCGCTCAAGGCGTGCCAGGACGCCGGCTTCGTGGTGGTCGGCCTGGACGCCGACGGCGAGACCGACCTCTACGACCTGGAGGCCGCGGTCGGCCCGCTGGTCGTCGTGGTCGGCTCCGAGGGCCGGGGGCTCTCCCGGCTGGTCGGCGAGACCTGCGACCTCACGGTGAGCATCCCGATGGTCTCCGAGGTCGAGTCGCTCAACGCCAGCGTCGCCGCCGCGGTCACCCTCGCCGAGGTGGCGCGCCGCCGGGCCGCCGAGGGCTGAGCCCGCTGACACGGCAGAGGGGCGGTCCGCCGGTGGCGGGCCGCCCCTTTCGCTCGTTCGTGGGTCCTACAGCTGCCGGCTCCAGGCGAAGATGACCAACGCTCCGAACAGGGCGACCACCACCGTGGCCGGGATGAGCCAGGGCGCCCGTCGTGCGCCGTGCAGAGCGAGCGTCAGCCGCTGGTGGATCGCGGCGATGCCGGCCAGCGCGGCCAGCCCGGCCAGCGCGAACGGGATGCCGATCAGGAAGTGCGCGAGCCAGGCGCCGGCCAGGGTCGGACCGCCCCACGCGTCGTCGAACGGGCCGGGCTCGACGAAGCCGTACAGGGCGCCGCGTGCCACGGTGAGCAGCGTGGCCCCGAGGGGCACCAGCGCGGCGGCGCCCAGCAGCAGGCTCAGCACGGCGTGGTTGACGACGGCCACCGGCCCCGGCCGACCTGCCGGCTCCACATCCGGCCGGCCCCGCAGGCGGGCGCGCAGGGCGCCCCACCACCCGGCGACCGACGGCCCCCGACCGAGCAGCCCGGCCGGTAGCGCGGCCACGGCGACCGGGACCAGCGCCGCGCAGTAGAGCAGGCTCCGGATCGCCGAGCGGCCCAGGCGGTACCCGCTGCCAGCGCGTGACACAGGGGCCTGGGGCGGGGTGTGGACCATGGTCGGCACGGGCTCCTCGGTTCGCTACGAGTCGCGTCGAACCTATGCCGGGCCGGCGCGGCGGCGCTTCGGTGACAACCCGGATGCCGGCCCGGAGACGACGATGGGGGTGTCCACCGACCGGCGGACACCCCCTCTCGTCGTACGTCAGATGCGGTTGCCGGTGGCCGCGTTGAACACGTGGCTGCGGCCCTCGCGCGGCTTGACGAACACGGTGTCGCCCATGTTCGGCATGGTGCGCCGGTCGGTGCGGACCACGAAGCGCTCGTTGTTGCCCTCGAGCGCGGCGTGACCGTAGACGTTGGCGTCCGAGCCGAGGTCCTCGACCAGCTCGACGACGACCGGCATGCCGCCCTCGGTCGGGCTGACCAGGTCGCAGTCCTCCGGCCGGAAGCCGACGGTCACCTTGCCGTCGCCGCCCTCGGCGCGGGCGGCCTCGACCTGCTCGCGGGTGAGCGGGATGTGCATCTCGGCGAACGCGGCACCCCGCTCGTTCAGCGGCACGGTCTTGATGTTCATGGCGGGGGAGCCCATGAAGCCGGCGACGAAGACGTTGGCCGGGGTGTCGTAGAGCGCCCGCGGGGTGTCGACCTGCTGGAGGACGCCGTCGAGCATGACCGCCACCCGGTGGCCCATGGTCATGGCCTCGATCTGGTCGTGCGTGACGTAGACCGTGGTGACGCCCAGCTTGGCCTGCAGCGACGCGATCTGGGTACGGGTCTGCACACGCAGCTTCGCGTCGAGGTTCGACAGCGGCTCGTCCATGAGGAAGACCTGCGGCTCGCGGACGATCGCCCGGCCCATCGCGACCCGCTGGCGCTGACCGCCGGAGAGGGCCTTCGGCTTGCGGTTGAGGAACTCCTCCAGCTGGAGCAGCCCGGCCGCCTCCTTGACCCGCCGGTCGATCTCGGCCTTCGAGGTCTTGCGCAGCTTGAGCGCGAACGCCATGTTCTCGTACACCGTCATGTGCGGGTAGAGGGCGTAGTTCTGGAAGACCATCGCGATGTCGCGGGCCTTCGGCGGCAGGTGGGTGACATCCCGGTCGTCGATGTAGATCGAGCCCTGGTCGACGTCCTCCAGGCCGGCGAGCATGCGCAGGCTGGTGGACTTGCCGCAACCGGAGGGGCCGACCAGGACGAGGAACTCGCCGTCGCCGATCTCCAGGTCGAGCTGGTTGACGGCGGGACGCTCCGTGCCCGGGTAGATCCGGGACGCCTTGGAGTAGGTGACCGTAGCCATGGTCAGGTGCTTCCTTTCACCGGCAGGAACGTGCCGGACGATCCGAGTGGAAGGAGCGGCCGGCACGTGCGTGCGCCGGCCCACGGGCGACGCGCCGATGATCGAGGTGTCATCCGTGTCACTGCACGGTAAACGGCTTTCCGTATCCTGCCAAGACGGGGAGCATCGGGTGGGACGGATGGCATACGCATTCCGGGCACTCGGGCACGGGGAGACATCAATCGACCCGGACGCTTGGCGGGCAGGTCCGAGATGACGACGTTTCCCGTGCTCGCGGGGCCTGCCGAGGGGGAAATCCGGACGTCAGTCGCTATGCTGACGTCGACGCCACGCGCCCCTGTAGCTCAGCTGGCCAGAGCACTCGCCTTGTAAGCGAGATGTCGCCGGTTCGATCCCGGCCGGGGGCTCCAATTCCATCAGGCATTCCTCGCCGGGCACTGTCGCGAGCCGGCCGGTTCACAGCAGCCGGGGTCATGACAGCCGCCCGTCGAGCTTGCCGAGCGCCTGACGCATCGCGTCGAGGTTGGCGTGGGCGTAGACCCTGAGGGTGATCTTCACGTCGGCGTGCCGAGCGATGGCCTGCACGACGTGTGGCGGCACACCCAGCTCCATCAGCAGCGACACGACGGTGTGCCGTAGGTCGTGCAGGCGGACACCAGGCAGGCCGGCGGCCTCCCGAAGCCGGGCGAACGAGCGACTGAGGTTGGTGGGCTCGATCGGGGTGCCCCGTTCCGAGTTCGCGGCCGGTTGCCCTGGGTGGGCAGGGTGATGGTGGGGGCGTCGACGTCGGGCAGGTCCAGAGCCGTCGGCAGGACCGGCGAGGGCCGGTCGGTGGCGGGGGCGTCGCCGGTGATGACGTCGACGAGCGGGGAGCCCACCTGAGCGGTGAGCACCTCGCGGCGCTTGATGTCGAACCGCAGATACGCGGCGTTGCCGTCCGAGGCCCGCTCGACCAGAGCGGTGGAGGCGTGGCAGGCGACCGCGATGCGGTCGAGACGCCCTTCCAGGTCGCTCATCGAGAGGCCGGGGCGTAGGTAGACCCAGACGCGCTCATCGACAGGGGTGGGCTTGGCCCAGAGGATCAGCGGAAGCGAACCGGACTGGTTGGCGATGATGAACTGCGCGAAGCACACGCGCAGGCGGTGGCGGACCACGAAGACCCAGGTCCAGGCGACCAGGGCGCGGCGGGTGGCCGGGATGGCGGCGGGGACGCCGACGACCAGGGCCACGACCGCGAGGGTCACCGGGCCGGGAGTGTGGTCGGCCAGTTGTACCCAGAAGGTGATGGCGGCGGTGGTGAGCACGATCTCGGGAAGCCACCACCACAGCAGCCGCAGCACCGGCCACACACGAACGAGGACCCAGGCGAGGCCGCCGGTTGGTACACCGATGAGCGCGCCGACGACCGACGACGAACTCAAGGGTCCACGGTTCCTGGCCTACGACGACGCGGTGCCGCTTCTCCGGCCGTCCATGGCACGCAGGGTGCGAGCTGCATTTGACGCACTCGACGATGACCAACCGCACTACGCCGAGTTCGGCCGGTTCCAGTAGTCAAGCTGGCGGCCGGCTGCCGGCGATGCCTGGTCTCACATGATGGTTGACGGAACGGCGTCGCAGGATGCTTGACGCCTTGGTCATGGTCGAAGCACATCCCGGTTAGGAGATGCCACCGTCGCTGTGTAGTAGTTGGCCGTTGATCCAGCCCCCGTCGGGTGAGCACAGGAACGCGACGAGGTTCGCGCAGTCCTGTGGGCGCCCGAGTCGTCCGAGCGGCGTGGTCCGTAGGACGGATGCCTTGATCTCTGCAGTCATCCAGCCGGTATCGGTCGGGCCCGGGTCGATGGCATTGGCGGTCACGCCGAGGTGGGCCAGTTCTTGGGCAGCGGCCAGGGTGATCCGATTGAGAGCGCCTTTGCTGGCTCCGTAGGGAAGGTTGCCGACGGTAGCGTCACTGGTCAGACTGACGATGCGACCCGTGCCATGAGTCCCCTGGAACCGTTGGGCGTACTCCCGAATCATGAGCCAGCTCGCACGGGCGTTGACCGCGAAGTGACGGTCGAAGCTGTCGACGGTGGTGTCGAGCAGCCCCGAGTTGACGCTCTCGCAGTGCGCGAGGACCAGCGCGGTGACCCGCCCCAGCTCACGCTCCACAGCCTCGAAGATGTCAGCCGCGGCTTTGGGGTCACTGAGATCCACCTCGATCGCCGCAGTTCTCGCCCCGTGTTTGGCGGCCCGGTCCCTGAGCTGCGTCACGGCGTCGGGATCTGCTCCCCAGGGCATCCTCTCGTCGTAGGGGGTCCAGAAAGTGAACCCGACATCCCAGCCGGTCTCAGCCAGCTTCGACACCAGTGATGCAGCGATGCCCGCGCTGCGGCCGGCACCGGTCACCAGGGCGACGGGTCGATGCTGTTGATCTGTGCCATCCATGAGCGCCATCCGCGGTCGCACCCCCTCGACGCACCATCCTTGCCGTCGAGCCAAAGACCGTCACCGCTATTACCTCGCTTACATGGCGGAGGCGGCCGCACACCGCCGCAACGTCAAGCATCAACCGAGGCCGCAGTGTCAACCATCAACCGGAGTCGGACACCGGCTGCCGGCGAAGTGGTTCAAAGTTTCTGTACGTCTTCAAGGCGGCCCTGAACGGGCCGCGCGCGCCGCCGCCTGGGCGCGCGCCGGCCGCTGCCGCTGGCGCTCTGCGGCCGTCACGCCTGATGCCCGGCGGCTGGCGCGGAGGGCGGGGAGCCGGGAGCGACCGGGCCGGGCCGGCGCTCAGTCGGCGGGCTTCTCCCAGACCGAGACGTGCTGGCGGCTCTCGCTGGTGAACGGCTCCCGCGTCCAGCCGTCCCAGCGGTCGCACAGTCGCAGCCCGGCGAGCTGGGCCATCAGGTCGAGTTCCGACGGCCACACGTACCGGAAGGGGATCGACCGGTACTCCCCGCGACCGTCGACGATGCGCACGTAGTGGGAACTGGTCGCCTGGGTGGCGACGTCGTAGGTGTCGTACGCCCACCCGGTCGGGCCGACGTGGAAGGGCACGACGGTCTGGCCGGGTGGGAGCCGGCGCAGCTCGGGCACCAGGACCTCGACGACGAAGCGACCGCCGGGCGCGAGCTGCCCCGCGACGTTGCGGAAGCAGGCCACCTGGGCCTCCTGGGTGGTCAGATTCATGATCGTGTTGTAGACGAGGTAGGCCACGGAGAACGGTCCCTCGGCCTTCGCGGTGGCGAAGTCACCGATCGTCACGCCGATCGCGTCGCCGCCCGGCTTGGCCCGCATCCGTTCGACCATCGCCCGGGACAGGTCGATGCCGTGCACCGGTACGCCGCGGCGGGCGAGGGGCAGCGCGACGCGCCCGGTCCCGACGCCCAGTTCGAGGGCGCGACCCCGCCGGCGAGGTCCGCCAGCACGTCGACCGTCGTCGCCACGAGGTCGGGGTCGAACATCGCGTCCGCCGGGTCGTCGTAGCGCGCCGCCACCTCTTCGCCGAAGTATCCGTCCGCATCACGCATCGCCGGACCGTACCGCGGTGTTTGTGGCGGTGCATCCGAATTAGAGCCGCGACCGTCGATCCCCCGCTGGCGGGCGCGTGCGGTGGCGTGCCCGGCCCGGGGGCGCGCCGCACGGTGCCGTCCACCCGCGCGGACCCGCGCCTATGCTGGGCGGCGTGAGCAGGGCGACGGAGGAGGCGAACCGGGCCATGCTGCGGGCCCGGGACGCCATGGACCGCGCGTACGACCAGCCGCTGGACATCCCGGCGCTGGCGCGGATCGCGTACGTCTCGGAGGCGCACTTCATCCGCACCTTCCGGGCCACCTTCGGCGAGACCCCGCACCGCTACCTGCAGCGACGGCGGGTGGAGCGGGCGATGTACCTGCTGCTGCACAGCGACCGGGACGTCACCGACATCTGCTACGCCGTCGGGTTCTCCAGCCTCGGCACGTTCAGCCGCACGTTCCGGCAGATCGTCGGCGAGCCGCCGTCGGAGTACCGCAGGCGCAAGGCCCCGATCGCCGCGACCGTGCCGAGCTGCTTCGCCAAGGCCTGGACCCGGCCCAGCAGTTTTGGATAAGCAGCAGGTGAGGGCCGGCCCGTAGCGTCTTCGGCATGACGATGAACGCGATCACCCGCTCCCAGATCTACGTCCTCGACCAGGACGAGGCCCTCGACTTCTACGTCGGCAAGCTCGGCCTGGAGGTCAACACCGACCAGGACCTCGGCTTCATGCGCTGGCTCACGGTCAACGTCCCCGGCGACCCGAACCGCGAGATCCTGCTGGAGAAGCCCGGCCCGCCGGCGCTGGACCCGGCCACCGCCGAGCAGGTCCGCGAGCTGCTGACCAAGGGGGCGCTGGGCGGTTTCCTCTTCATGACCACCGACGACGCGCACAAGACGTACGAGGACCTGGTCGCCAAGGGCGTCGAGATCACCGACGAGCCGATGGAGCGCCCGTACGGGATCGACTTCGGCATCCGCGACCCGTTCGGCAACAAGATCCGTATCGGCCAGATGTTCCCCCGGAGCTGACCTGGCGGCGGCCACCCCGCCCGGGTGGTCGCCGGGCCCCCGCCGTTATGGTCGCCGCACCGGCGCCGCCGATCCGGGCGGCCGGCGCGGCGGGCCGGCGGCACGGCCGGGACGAAGGGGTGGTGACGGTGGCGGACGCGGAACTCCTCGTCGGGGTGACGGGTGCGGTGGCCACGGTGGTGATCCACAACCCGGCCCGGCGCAACGCGATGACCACCGCGATGTGGCGGCGGCTGCCGGAACTGCTCGACGGCCTGGAGGCCGACCCCGCCGTCCGGGCGCTGGTGCTCACGGGCGCCGAGGGCACCTTCTGTGCGGGCGCGGACCTGGGTGACCTGGACGACCTCTTCGACGGCGGCGACCTCACCCTCGCGGTCGCCGCCGAGGAGCGGCTGGCCGCCTTCGCCAAGCCGACCGTCGCCGCCGTCCGGGGCGCCTGCGTGGGCGGTGGCTGCCAGCTCGCCGTCGCCTGCGACCTGCGGATCGCCGCCGCCGACGCGCGGTTCGGCGTGCCGCCGGCGCGGCTGGGCCTGGTGTACCCGGCGCCCACCACCCGCCGGCTGGCCCGGCTGGTCGGTCCGGCCGCGGCCAAGCACCTGCTCTTCACGGCCGAGCTGATCGACGCCGAGCGGGCGTTGCGGATCGGCTTGGTCGACGAGGTGCCGCCGGTCGACCGCCTCGCCGCCCGGGTGGACGAGATCACCGGCGCCGTGGTCGCCCGGTCGCAGCTCAGCGTCGCGGCGGCCAAGGAGATCATCGACGGTCGGGCGGACGAGGACCGGATCGCCTGGTGGCACGGGCAGGTTCGGGCCAGCGGCGAGGCCCGCGAGGGCGTCGCCGCCGTCAACGAGCGCCGCCCGCCCCGCTTCGGCTGGACGCCGCCCGCCCGCCCCTGACCGTCGGCCGTCGCCCTCCTGCCGTTCGGGTTGGCCGAACGGACCGACTGACCGCGCCGCGGCGGACACGGTCCGCACGTGGGTGGTGTCGGGCGGTGCGGTGGGGCAGGCTGTCCGCTGTGCAGCGTGATCAGTTGCTCGCGGGCCGCTACCGGCTCGGCGAGCGTCTCGGCAAGGGCGGCATGTCCGTGGTCCACCGGGCGCACGACGAGGTGCTGGAACGCGACGTCGCGGTGAAGGTGCTGGTGGCGGCGGACCCCCCGGCGCGGCGGCGGATCCAGGACGAGGCGAAGGCGGCGGCCCGGCTCTCGCACCCCAACGTCACCAACGTCTACGACTACGGGGAGTCCGTCCTCTTCGGCCGGTGGGTGCCCTTCGTCGTCATGGAACTGCTCACCGGCCGTACGCTCGCGCAGCGGCTCGCCGCCGGGCCGCTGCCGCCCCGGGACGCCCTGCGGGTCTGCGCGGACGTGGCCGCCGGCCTCGCCGCCGCCCACGCGCAGGGGCTGGTGCACCGCGACGTCAAGCCGGAGAACGTCATGCTCACCCCGACGGGGGCGAAGGTGGTCGACTTCGGCATCGCCGCCGTCGCCGGCACACCCGAGATCGACTTCGAGGGGCGGCTGCTCGGCACCCCGGCGTACCTGGCCCCCGAGCGGCTCGCCGCCGGGGAGGTGCTGCCCGCCTCCGACGTCTACGCGCTCGGCCTGCTCGTGCACCAGGTGCTCGCCGGTCGGCTGCCGTGGCACAGCGAGACGCAGACGGGGATGCTGCGCGCCCACGCGTACGCCGAGCCCGGCCCGCTGCCGGAGGTCGACGGCGTGCCGCCCGAGATCGGCCGGCTGTACCGGCGGTGCCTGGCGAAGGCCCCGGGCGACCGGCCCTCGGCCGCCGACGCGGCGCGCGTCCTCGCCGGGGCGCTGACCCGGATGCCGGACCCGGCGGCGTGGGACGCGGACGTTCCGGTCGCGCACCTGGACGCGCCCTTCGGGCCCGCGGACCTTCCGGCGGCGGGACACGGGGACACCGCGGCGGGGCCGGAGGACGGGCCGGTGCGGCCTCCCGGCGGGTCGCCCGGTGCCGACGTGGCGCCGGCCGCCGGGGACGACGTGGCGCCGGCCGCCGGTGCCGACGTCCGCCCGGCGCGCCGCGGCTGGCGGTCGGGGCGGGGCTGGCGGTCGAGGCGGAGCTCGCGGGTGCTGATGGCGCTGGGCGCGGCGGTGGTCGGGGTGGTGGCCGTGGCCGGCACGCTCGGCGACCCCTCGGTCCGACGGCCGGGCGCGGCCGCCGAGCCCCGAACCGGCATCGGCACCGGCACGGTGGGGTCCACCAGCGTCGCCCTGCCGGTCACCGCCGACGCCCCGAAGCGGCCGGCCGCCCCCGGTGCCGGCCCGCCGGCCGGGTCCGCGACGGCGGCCGGTCGGTCCAGCCCCGGACCGGTCGCGCCCACCGCGTCGGGCCCCACCGGCGTGAGCCCGAGCGCGCCGGTGCCGACCGGCGGCGTCGAGCCGTCCCCCATGCGGCCGCCGGGGACGGACGTGAGTTCCCGGGGCGGGGTGGTGACGGTCCGCTGCGACGGGAAGCTCGCCGAGGTGGTCGACGTCGCGCCCGCCGCCGGCCACCACGTCGAGGCGTACGCGCCGGGCCCGGCGCGGGAGGTGCGGGTCGAGCTGGTCTCCGCCGGGAGCCGCAGCGTGGTCACCGTGCGCTGCGCCAACGGTCGCCCGGTGCCCCGGGTCAAGGAGGAGGGTCGGTAGCCGCTGTCCGTGGCCCCGTCCCCGGTGAGGGGCCGGCGGGCGCCGCGCCGGGAGTCGTACCCCCGACGCGGCCCCCCGTTCCCGCCGGCCGGTCCGTCACCGCCCGGCCAGCGCCGCCCAGCTCGGGGTCGCCGGCTCGCGCCGCAGCGGCATGCCCGCCTCGGCCGGCGTCCGGTCACCCTTGCGCTGGTTGCACTCGTAGCAGGCGGCGGTCGTGTTCCGCCACGTGTTCCGGCCGCCGCGCGAGCGGGGCAGGATGTGGTCGATGGTGCCGGCCGGCCCGCCGCAGTACGCGCAGCACCGACCGTCCCGGCGCAGCACCCCGGCCCGGGACCAGGCCGGTCCGGCGCTGAACCGCCAGCGGGTCACCACGTACCGGACGAGGCGGACCACCCGGGGGACCGGGAAGACCCCGATCACCCGGTCCGGCTCGGCCTCGTGGATCTCGGCGACCCGCCGGCAGAGCATCCGGATCGCGTGTTGAACGGTGACCCGGTGCAGCGGGCCGAGGTCGGCGTTGACGACGAGGACGGCGTCCACCGGTGTCTCCCTTCGTGGCGGTGACGGTCTCGACGGGCCGGACAGCGAAAGAGCCGCCCGGTCCGGTACGTGCGGACGGGCGGCTCGACGTCGTGCGGGCACGCGTCAGTCGGGCCGGCCGCCCCCGGGGCCTTCGGCTCGGCAACCGCCGCCGCTCGCCGGCGACGCGGGATGCGCCCGGTCGGGCAGCCACGACGGCACTCGGATGACGTGCGACATCGACATGACGGGCTCCCGTGGCGGTGGTTGACCTTGCGGGATCACGGTAGGTCGGCGGGCGACAGACGGGCAACGGATTTCGATCGAGGGGCCGCCTCGTCGGGGCGGCGCTGCCGGCGGGCCCGGCCGGCGGCCCGCGCGGCGGCCAGCGGCCGGTCGATCCGCAGCGCCATCCGCACGGTCAGCTCGCTCTCCAGCAGGGGCCGGTTGACCTCCCCGGCGACCGCCAGCGCCGGCCCGGAGACCGTGCGCCAGATCGCGGCCATCCCCGCGCCCAGCCCGAGCAGGGCCACGGCGGCCCGGGTCGCCGGCGAGCCGGCCGCCGCGAGCGCGCTCACCCCCACCACGGCGAACAGCACCGCCAGCAGCGGTACGAGCACCGGCCAGAAGATCCCCCGGGCGGCCTGCACCACCAGCCGCCGGTCCCGGATGATCAGGTTGCGGGCGACGACCGCGTAGTCCTCCTCGTCCAGCAGGTCCCTCGGGTGCAGGCCGCCGGTGAGCACCCCCCGCCACAGCTCGCCCTGGTTGCGCAGTTCGCGGGCCAGGTCGGGCAGCCCCGCCTCGGCGGGATCGCCGACGCCCGCCCGGGCGACCGCCGACGCCCACGTCGCCAGCGACCGGCGGACCACCGCGGCCGAGTACGGGGGCAGCACGCTGGCCAGCTCGCCCAGCCAGCGGCTGAGCTGGATCTGCCGGCCGCCGAAGCGGCGGGTCACCTGCTCGGCCTCGCCGTGCCGGACGGTGTCGGCCAGCGAGCGCCCCAGCCGGTACGCCAGCCCCACCCGGTGGTTGGTCGCCATCGTCCAGCGCAGCACGTCCACGTTCAGGTCGTCGAGGGCGAGCAGCAGGTCGTCCCGGACGCCGGCGGTCACCCGGTCCCTCGCGTCGGCGGTGGACGGCGCGGGGCCGTCGCGCCGGGTCAGCTCGGCGATCTGGCCGAGGGCGACCTCCACCCCGTCGAGGTACATCTGCATGCGCCGCCGTCCCGACATCTCGGTCAGGTTGGACAGTTTCGCCGGCGCGCCCGTCGGTCGGTCCTCCCCGGCGTCGAGCGGCTCGGCGGTCTGCGCGTGGTGGTACGCGTCGGCCATCCACCAGCCGAGCCGCAGGGCGGTCACGATGCAGGCCCGCTCGTCCCGGATCAGCGGGTACGCGTCGTCCCGCGGCACGTCGGTGACGAGCGGGCCGTCGTCTCCACGCGGCGACATCCCGCTGACCTCCCGGCTCACCCCAGACGATCAGCCTAGGCGAGCCGAGCGACCTGTTTGCCCTTTTCATCACCATTGCCGTCCGCCGTCCGCCTCGGCGGCTCCCGTCAGCGTCGGCCGGCGAGCAGGCCCCGGGGCCGGATCGAGCGCACCGGTTCGGCCGCGCCGCCCTCGGCCCGCAGGATGTGGTTGGCCGCGACGATCCCCGTCGCCGCCGACCGCTCCATCAGCGCGCTCGGGAAGTCGGTCCGGATGCCGTCGCCCGCCAGGTAGAGCCCGTCGGCATCGGTGCGCACCCCCGGCCGCCAGGCGTGGCTGCCGGGCGTGAACGCCGGCGCCTGCGCCGCCACCCGGGCTCGCACCTCCCGGACCCGCAGCTGCGCCGCCTCCGGCCAGAGCGCGGTCAGCTCGGCCCGCATCCGCTCGGCCAGCTCGCCGGCGGGCACGCCCGGCTCGCAGGCGTACGCGTGCAACTCCACCACCGAGCCGCCGGTGCGTCCGGCCCAGCGCCGGGACTCCTTCTCCAGCCGGTGGTAGAGGGTCACGGAGTCCAGGGTCGGCTGCCGGGACACCCCGCTGAACACCGCCCGGTCGGCGGCCACGTCCCCGTCGGACCAGTAGCGCGCCACCGCGTACGGCGGACCGGGCCGGCCGAAGTCGGGCATCCGCTCCACCAGCGCGGGCGCGTGGTCGCGCAGGCCGGGCGACGCCGCGACCAACGCGGCGAGGGCGGGCGGGTCGACGGCGAGCACCACGTGCCGGGCGGCGTACGACGTGCCGTCGGCGGTCGTCACCCGCCATCCGGCGCCGTCGCGGGTCAGCGCGGTGACGGTGGCACCGGTGAGCACCCGGCCCCCGTGCTCCTCGACGTGCCGGGTCAGCGGCTCCCAGATCGCCGTCGCGTAGTCCTCGTCGGGGCAGTCGAAGGCCAGCCCCTCCGGGTTGCCCAGCAGGTAGAAGTGGAACTGCGCGATCATCTCGGCGGCCGACATCTCCGCCTCGTGGTTGAAGAAGGAGTGGGAGAAGACCTCGAAGAGCATCGCGCGGGCCCGGTCCGGCAGGCGCAGCGAGGTGAGCAGCTCGTCGGCGGTGGTGTCGTCGAACTCGGCGTACGTGCGCACCGGATCGTAGGTGAGCAGCGGCAGCGCCGCGTCCCGGTCCATCCCGCGCAGGTCGCGAAGGCGCAGGCTGGGGCTGCGCAGCAGCAGCGCCAGCAGGTTCGCCGGCGGCGCGGGCGGCAGCCTGCCGAACTCCTCGGTCGGCCACCGCTCGCTCAGGATCGGGTAGCCCGGGACCGGCCGGAGGAAGCCGAGCCCCGGGTCGGCGCGGCGCAGGATCGACCGCCAGTTGTAGTACTGCCGGAAGAACGCGTGGAACCCGTGCTCGTTCATCTGCCGGGTGCCGTCCGCGAGCGTCTCCCGCCAGGCCCCGAGCCGGCCGCCGAGGGTCGGCGCGGCCTCCAGCACGGTCACCGCCACGCCGCGCTCGGCCAGCACCACCGCCGCCGACATGCCGGCGATCCCGCCGCCGACCACCACCGCCCCGACCGGGTGCGGCACCCGGGGGGCGCCACCGCCGCCCGGGTCCACCTCGTGCTGGCGTACGCCGACGAGCCGGCCGACCACTTGCGACAGCGCCATGTGCACCTTCCCGCCCGGGTGGGCCTCCAGTCTGCCCCCTCAGGCGTCCGGAGGGGCCCTCGCGCGACACGGGTCGCCAGCGAGGTGCCCGTCCCGTCACCGCGGCGCCAGGCAGCGCCGCTCCCGGTCGGAGGCGGGCCAGACGTACTCCAGATCGGGCGGGACGTCGTCGCCGAAGATGGGGCGGTAGTGCCCGGGGTCCTTGCGCAGCAGGGACGAGCGGTGGCTCAGGTGCAGGTCCTCGCGGCCCAGCCAGGGCGGCAGCTCGCCGGCCTCGGCCAGCTCCGCCTGGGTGCGGACGCGGGTCAGGCCGCAGGCGGCGGCCAGGTCGGCGGTCATCGTGGTGGCGCAGGTGTCGGCCCGGCCCGGCTCGCACCAGACCGCGCACACGTCCAGCCCGTACCGGGTGAGCGCCTCCTCGTACCCGGCCCACATCTTCACCGCCGGGTGGTTGCGCCAGCCGTACGTGGGGCGGGTGAGCCCCCGCAGCACCTGGATCGTCTCCACCCGCTGCTTGCCCAGCCGCTTCTGGTCCAGCGTCCGGGCGCTGGCCAGAAAGTCCGGGTACGGCAGGAACGTCTGCATGCCGCTCGTCTACCCGCCCACGGGCCGGGGAATCTGCCCGGAGCGTCGGGACATGCCGGCCGAGCAGCGTTCATGATCACGGGGCTGCGCGGGGTGCGACCGGCTGACTACCATGCGGCGCATGGCGGAGCCCCTGCTGGATCGTGCGCGGCGGGCGGGGCGTCGGCTCCGGGTCAACGGGGACGCGCGGGCGCACTACGTGGTCTGTGGCCGGGACGCGCTGGCCTACTGGGTGGTGCGGGCGCTGCTCGCCACCGAGCTGCAGGCGACGGGCCGCGTCCGGATCACCCTGGTCGTGCCGGAACGCCCGCGCTCGGACGAGCCGGACGGGCGGGACCTCCAGGGCGTCGAGGTGGTGCGGGCGGACCGGCTGGACGAGGTCACCTTCCGGCGGGCCGGGCTGGCCGGCGCCGACGGGCTGGCCCTGCTGCACCAGGACGACGTCGGCAACATGCACGCCGCGCTCTGCGCCCAGGAGGTCGAGCCCCGGCTGCGCCTGGTGGTGCGGATGTTCAACACCGGCCTCGCCAACGGGGTGCGGCAGATCTTCCCCGACTCGGCGGTGCTCTCCGACGCGTCGATGGCCGCCCCCGCCTTCGTGGCCGCCGCGCTCGGCGAGGTCGCCCCGACCCACTTCCGGCACGGCGGGCGCACCCTCTACGTGGCCCGCCGCGACGACGTACGCCCGGGCGACGTGATCTGCGGGGTGGCGGACACCCGCGACCCGCAGCAGGTCCGGGTGCTGCCCGCCGACGGGTCCGCCGCCGACGTGGTGCTCGCCGAGGCGACCGGGGCGCCGCCCGGCACCGAGGTGGCCGCGCGCCGGCTGAGGCGGGCCCGGCGGCGTCGCCGCCCGCTGACCGTGCTGCTCCGCGCGGTACGCAGCTTCGCCACCCGCAAGATCGGCATCGCGGTGATCACGCTGCTGGCGGTGATCGGGGTGCTCGGCTGGCTCAACGGTCGCGCCACGCACGCCAACTGGGGCGACTCGCTCTACCTGACGCTCGTGACGACGCTGAGCGGGCAGGACCCGGATCCGAACAAGCCGATCGCCCAGCAGGTCATGCAGGTGGTGCTCAACCTCGCCGGGCTGGCGCTGATCCCGCTGATCACCGCCGTGGTGGTGGACGGGATCGTCAACGCCCGGCTGGCGCTGCACTCCGGCCGGATCCAGCCCGAGCGGTCCCGGCACGTGGTGGTGGTCGGGCTGGGCAACGTCGGCACCCGGGTGATGGCCCAGCTCTGCGACTTCGGCGTCGAGGTGGTGGCGATCGACAAGGTGCCCGAGCCGCGCGGTGCGGCGCTGGCCCGGCGGCTCGGCGTGCCGCTGATCGTCGGCGACGCCGCGCTGGAGGAGACCCTCCAGGCAGCCTCGGTGGGCAGCTGCCAGGCGCTGGTGGTGGTCTCCACCGACGACGAGACCAACCTCCAGGCGGCGCTGAACGGCCGGGCCGTCAACCCCGAGCTCCAGGTGGTGCTGCGCCTCTTCGACGGCCACTTCGCCGAGCGGGTCCAGCAGGCGTTCGGCATCGGCGTCTCACGCAGCGTGTCGTACCTGGCCGCGCCGTCGTTCGCCGCCGCGCTGCTGGACCGCGCGGTGATCGCCACCATCCCCGTCGGTCGGCACGCGCTGCTGGTCACCGAAGTCGTCGTCGCCGCCGGCTCGTCGTTGGACGGGCGGCCGCTCGCCGCCGTCGGGCGGGCCGAGAGCGTACGCCTGCTCGCGCACGCCCGGGCCGGGCAGCGCCTCGACTGGGAGCCCGATCCGCGGCTGGTGATCGTCGCGGGGGACCGGCTGACGGTGGTGGCCCGCCGGGCCGGCCTGAACGCCCTGCTCCGCGAGGCCGCGCCGCCCCCGCCGGAGGATCCGGTCACGCCGGCGCCCCGGCCGCCGGAGGACTGACCGTCGCCGTCGCCGTCGCCGTTGCCCCGGCTTCGGCCGCTGCCCGGATGTTGACGGCCGGCGGCGGTCGCCGCGCCCCGGCGTGCCGCCCCCCGGTGCTGCCCGGCGTCAGGCCCGGCGGGGACGCAGGGCGTACCAGGCGGCGCCGGCGGCGAGCACGGCGAAGCCCGTGAGGACGCTGGACAGCGGCAGGTTGACCGCGAGCAGCAGGCAGCCGGCCAACCCCAGCACGGCGAGCGCCCGCACCGGCAGGCGTCGGGCCGGGTCGCGACCCAGGGTCAGCGCGGCGGCGTTGGTGATCGCGTAGTAGACCAGCACCGTGCAGCTGGAGAAGCCGATCGCGTCCCGGACGTCGCCCAGCAGCACGATCAGCACCACCACGGCGGCCACGGCCAGCTCGGCCCGGTGCGGCACCCGGTGGACCGGGTGGACGTCGGCGAGCGCGCCGGGCAGGTCGCGGCGGCGGGCCATCGCCAGCGCGGTGCGCCCGACCCCGGCGAGCAGGGAGAGCAGCACCCCGGTCACCGCCACGGTCGCCCCGGCCCGGACCAGCCACGCGAGACCGGGCAGCCCGGCGGCTGTCACCACGTCGGCCAGGGGCGCGGCGGACGCGGCGAGCCGGTCGGCCCCGAGCACGCCGACGGCGACCACCGCGAGCACCAGGTAGATCGCCAGCACCACGCCGAGCGCCAGCGGCACCGCCCGGGGGATGGTCCGCTCCGGATCGCGTACCTCCTCGCCGAGGGTGGCCACCCGGGCGTACCCGGCGAAGGCGAAGAAGAGCAGCCCGGCGGCGGTGAGGACGCCCCGCCCAGAGCCGCCGAGGTCGCCGAGCCGGTCCAGCGAGACGTCACCGCCGACCGCGCCCGCCGCCGCGACCAGGGCCAGCACCGCCAGCACCACGCCGACCAGCACCCTCGTCGCGGTCGCGGTCTTGCCGATGCCGCGCAGGTTCACGGCGGTCACCGCCAGCACCGCGCCGACGGCGACGAGCCGGGCCTGCCCCGGCCAGAGGTACGCCCCGATGGTCAGCGCCATCGCCGCGCAGCTCGCCGTCTTGCCGACCACGAAACCCCAGCCGGCCAGGTAGCCGGCGAACGGGCCGAGCCGCTCCCGGCCGTACACGTAGGTGCCGCCGGACTCCGGGTAACGGGCCGCGAGCCGCGCCGAGCTGGTCGCGTTGCAGAAGGCGATGAATCCGGCCAGCACCAGCGCTGCCAGCAGCCCCGCCCCACCGGCCGCCGACGCGGCGGGCGCGAAGACCACGAAGACGCCCGCGCCGAGCATCGACCCCAGGCCGATGACCACCGCGTCGGGTACGCCCAGTCGGCGCGCCAGTTGATCCACGCCGGGCACCCTAGGGGGTCGAGATGAACGGGCGGTCCCAGTCGCGCAGCGCTCCGGGCAACGGCAGGTCGTCCCAGGGCACCCGGTGCAGCACCCGATCGAGGACGACGCCGAGCAGCAGGGCGGCCAGCCCGTCGGTGAGCCAGTGGAAGTTCAGATAGGTGGTGGTGACCAGCAGGATCGCCGGCGGCGCGAACCGGACCAGCCGGTACGCGACCGGAGGCAGCCGCCCGGCGGTCAGCGCGGTCAGCAGCACGGCGATCACCCCGTACCAGACGATCGCGTTGGCGACGTGCCCCGACGGGTAGGACATCGAGTAGGCCCCCGCCGGCAGCCGGTTGAAGATCTCCACCGCCTCGCCCGGCGGCAGGAACGGTTCCTTGACCGTCGCGCTCGGCGCGGCCCGGTCGGTCCACAGCTTGAGCGGGCCGATGGTCAGGTAGGTCAGCACGAACGCGCCCGCCACCAGCAACAGCGGGCGGACGGAGTGCCGGCGCCACCCCACCGCGAGGGCGAGCGCGCCGGAGACCGGCATCAGCAGCCAACCGCCCTGCCCGAGCAGGTTGAACACCCGGGCGGTCCAGTACAGCGGCGCCGGGTCGTGCGCGAACGCCCACTCGCTGACCGCCAGGTCGAGATCGTGGAGCAGCCCCTCGGCGAGCGCCAGGGTCAGGGCCGCGAATCCGGCGAGCAGGAGCGCGTCGAACCACCAGCCGGCCGGCCGGACCGGCCTCAGCCGTGCCCCGGACCGTACCGTCGTGGTCTCCCGCACGGCGACCACGCTACCGGCCCCGGACGGCGCGGGACCGGGACGGGCCGGGGCGGCTGTGTGCCGAGCCACGAAGGGAGGCGCTCGCCGGGGCGAGCCGTCAGACTTGTGCCCGTGCGGATCACCTCAGCCCTCGTCGACCCGGCGCTGCTCGACCTCCCGTGGTCGACCCCGCTGGAGGAGTGGCCTGCGGAACATCTGGTGGCGCTGCCGCAGGGCATCTCCCGGCACATCGTCCGGTTCGTCCGCCTCGGCGGCTACGTCTACGCGGTCAAGGAGACCGGCGAGCGGGTCGCCGAGCGCGAGTACGACCTGCTCCGCGCCCTGGAGCGGATCGACTTCCCGTCGGTGGAGGCGGTGGCGATCGTCGCCGACCGGCAGACCGACGACGGTGAGCCGCTCGACCCGGTGCTGATCACCCGGCACCTGCAGTTCTCGCTGCCCTACCGCGCGCTCTTCTCGCACACGCTGCGCCCGGAGACGATGGGCCGGCTGCTCGACGCGCTGGCGGCCCTGATCGTGCGGATGCACCTGACCGGCTTCTTCTGGGGCGACTGCTCGCTGTCCAACACGCTGTTCCGGCGGGACGCCGGCGCCTTCGCCGCCTACCTCGTTGACGCGGAGACGGGGGCGCTGCACCAGTCGCTCTCCAACGGGCAGCGCGGCGAGGACCTGGAGATCGCGCGGGTCAACATCTTCGGCGAGGCGCTCGACCTCCAGGCCGCCGGCCTGCTGCACGAGTCGATCGACCCGGAGGTGGTCTGCGAGGAGGTCGTGCAGCGCTACGAGCGGCTGTGGCACGAGATCACCTACGAGCAGCAGGTCGAGCGGGAGGCCCGGCACGACATCGAGGGGCGGATCCGGCGGCTCAACGAGCTGGGCTTCGACGTGGCCGAGGTGGCGATGTCGACCATCGACAACGGGCGCTACCTGATCCGGCCGAAGGTGGTCGACGCCGGCTACCACACCCGGCGGCTGCTCCGCCTGACCGGCCTGGACGCGGAGGAGAACCAGGCCCGCCGGTTGCTCAACGACCTGGACGCCTACCGGGCCGAGAGCGACCTGACCGACGAGCAGCAGGCCGCCCACCGCTGGCTGACCGAGGTGTTCGAGCCGGTGGTCCGGGCGGTCCCCGCGCACCTGCGCCGCAAGCTGGAGCCACAGGAGCTCTTCGCCCAGATCATCGAGCACAAGTGGCTGCTCTCCGAGCGGGCCGGCCGGGACGTCGGCATGGCCCCGGCCGTGCACTCGTTCCTCTCCGACGTGCTCGTGCACCGTCCCGACGAGCAGGCCGTGCTCGGCGTCGAGGTCCCCACCACCGGCTGACCCCCGGACGCCCGACTCCGCCTCGAATCCGGCGGCGCCCGCGCTGGTGGGGCGGTGGTGCGGCGGTTCGGCGGTTCGGCGGTTCGGCGGTGACGGTCCTCTGGGGGACGGGACCCTGTCCGCGAGCGCTGTCGAGCTGATGTCGTAGACGATTCAGCCTGCGCGGTCCGCGCGATGTCGTAGACGATTCAGCTCGACAGCGCGGACACGAACCCTCCCGCCCTGGGCGCCGGTGACCCTGCACGCACGGCCGAGCGCCGAACGCCCTGCGCGCGGCCTGTGCCAGCCGACGCGATCGTCCGGCCGGGATCACTCCACCCAGGAACCGCCGCGCATCACGCGGACCACGTTCAGGTCGTCGTCGAGCACCACCAGGTCGGCGCGGAGCCCGACCTGGAGCGCGCCCAGCCGGTCGCCGAGGCCGATCGCGCGGGCCGGCGTGGTGGCCGCCATCCGTACGGCGTCCGCGATCGGGATGCCGGCGGCCACCGCGTGCCGCAGCGCCGCGTCCATGGTCAGGGTGCTGCCGGCGATCGCGCCGTCGCGGGTCAACCGGGCCACCCCGCCCGCCACCGTGACGGCCTGGCCGCCCAGCTCGTAGTCTCCGTCGGGCATGCCGGCGGCGGCCATCGCGTCGGTGATCAGGGCGGCCCGCTCCGGGCCCGCCGTCGAGGTGGCGAAGGCCAACATCCCGTCGTGCAGGTGTACGCCGTCGGCGACCAGCTCGCAGACCACGTTCGGGGCGTCGAGCAGGGCCACCACCGGGCCGGGCTCGCGGTGGTGCACCGGCCGCATCCCGTTGAACAGGTGGGTGCCGACGCTCGCGCCGGCCGCCACGGCGGCGCGGGTCTCGTCGTACGTGGCGTCGGTGTGGCCGACCGCGGCGACCACCCGGTGTGCGGTGAGCAGCTTGACCGCCTCCAGCGCGCCGTCCCGCTCGGGGGCGAGGGTGACCATCCGGATCGCGCCGTCGCCCAGCTCGATCAGCTCGGCCAGTTCGTCCGTCGACGGGTCGCGGAGGAACTCGGGGTTCTGCGCGCCGCAGCGGGCGGAGGAGAGGTACGGCCCCTCGAAGTGGATGCCGGCCAGCACCCCCTCGGCGACCAGCGGCGCGAAGGCCGCGGTGGCCGCACGCATCAGGTCGAACGGCGAGCTGACCAGGCTCGCCAGCAGGGTCGTGGTGCCGTGCCGCAGGTGGAAGTCGGCGGCCTGCCGCGCCTGCTCGGCGTCGCCGGTGGTGAAGGTGTGCCCGCCGCCGCCGTGCGTGTGCATGTCGACGAAGCCGGGGACGATCCAGTGCCCGTCGCGCACCGACGGGTACTCGGCCACCGCCGTGATCCGGCCCCCGTCCAGCTCCACGCAGCCCTGCCGGATCACGCCGGTCGGGGTCACCACCTTGCCGTTCACCCGAATGGCCATCACTTCTCCAGACTGTCGAGAGCGAGCAGGGCGGCGCCGAGGCAGCCGGCCTCGTCGCCGAGGGCCGCCGCGACGAGGCGCGGCTCCCGGTGGAACGTCATCCGCTCGTGCAGCGCGGCCCGCAGCGGGTCGAGCAGCAGCGCGCCGGCCTGCGCCAGGCCGCCGCCGAGCACGACGGTCTCCACGTCGAAGAGGGCCTGGCCGGTGGCGAGGCCGTCGGCGAGCGCCTCGACGGCCTCGCGCCAGACGTCCGCCGCCAGCGGCTCACCGGCCGCCGCCCGGGCGGCCACGTCGGCGGCGGTCGCCGGGACGCCGGCCAGCGCGGCGTAACGCCGGCCGATCGCGCCCGCGGAGGCCACCGCCTCCAGGCAGCCGGGACGGCCGCATCCGCAGGAGGGACCGCCGGGGCGGACCAGCACGTGGCCGATCTCCCCGGCGGCGCCGTGCGCGCCGATGACCGCCACTCCGTCGACCACGTGCGCCGCGGCGATCCCGGTGCCGATGGCGACGAAGAGGACGTGCCGGTCGTCGCGGCCCGCGCCGAGGCGCGCCTCGGCCAGGCCGCCGGCGCGCACGTCGTGGCCGAGCGCCGTCGGCAGCCCGAGCCGCGCCTGCGCCAGGTCCCGCAGCGGTACGTCCCGGAAGCCCACGTTCGCGGACCAGACGGCGACCCCGCGCGCCTCGTCGATCACCCCCGGCACGGCGACGCCGAGCGCGACCGGGGTGAGCCCGTCGGCGCGGGCCTTGCCGGCCAGACCGTCCGCGACCGCCAGGACGGTGTCGACCACGGCGTCCGGGCCCCGCCCGGCGTCGGTGGGGTGCCGCTCGGCGTGCAGCACGGCGCCGTCCGGCCGGACCAGGGCGCACTTCATCCCGGTGCCGCCGACGTCCAGCGCGACGACGACGTCGGCCGGGCTCACGCGAGTACCACGGACCGGCTCAGGTGCCGGGGCGCGTCGGGGTCGAGGCCCCGGCTGGTGGCGAGCGCGACGGCGAAGCGCTGCGCCAGGATCAGGTCGGCCATCGGGTCGACGGGGGTACGGCCGGCGGCCCAGCTGCCCAGCACCGTGCGGCAGCCGTGGGTGCGGCTGTGCACGAACGCCGCGCCCGTCGCGGCCACGTCCTCCGGCAGCCCGTCGGGCAGCTCGCCGAACGCCCAGACCAGCCGGCCGGGGGCGGCGACCGAGATCGGCCCGTGCCGGTAGTCCATCGCCGGGTACGCCTCGGCCCAGAAGGTGGCCGCCTCGCGGCACTTCAGCGCCGCCTCCTGGGCCAGCCCGACCGTCCACCCCCGACCGAGGAAGGTGGCCTGCTCGATCCGGGTGGGGTCGATCGGCAGTGGGGCGCGCACCGCCACCTCCGCGTCGGCGGAGAGCGCGGCGATGTTGTCGCCGAGGTGGGCGCGGAGCAGGGCCAGTGCGGTGGTCGCGAAGCGGGTCTGCACCACCGAGCGCTCGTCGGCGAACGGCATGGGCACCGCCGCGTCGGCCAGCGCGACGGCGGGGGAGGCGGGGTCGCCGACCAGGACGGTCGTCGGCACCCGTCCGCGCAGGGCGGCGAGCAGCTCGGTGACCTCGGTGGTGGTGCCCGATCGGGTGATCGCGACCAGCCGGTCGTAACGCCGCCCGGCGGGGAACTCGGAGGCCTGGAAGGCGTCGGTCTCGCCCTGGCCGGAGTGCTCGCGGCGGGCCGCGTACGCCATCGCCATGAACCACGACGTGCCGCAGCCCACGACGGCGACCCGCTCGCCGGGGCGGGGGAGGTGGTCGGCTGCGGTGGCGGCGACCCGCGCCGCCTCCCGCCAGCAGTCGGGCTGGCTCGCGATCTCCGCGTCGACGTACGACATGAGAACTCCTACGCAGGGGAGCGGTGCGCAATACGGCTCGTTAGAGCCATCTTTCGCGCGTTATTCTGCGCGAACCCGGTTGGCCGTGGCAACCAGCCCCGACATCGAGCAGGCCGTGGTTTTGCGCCCTCGTAGTTTCGCGCACTACTGTGCACGCAATCAATCACCGACCGCGCAGTAACTGGAGGCCCTGGGGTGGACCGGTACGCCAGATGGAACGCCCTGCTCGAAATGCTGACCGACAGCGGACGGGTCAGCGTCGAGGAGGCCGCCGAGCGGCTGGACGTCTCCCAGGCCACCATCCGGCGTGACTTCGACCAGCTCGCCCAGCAGCAGATGATCACCCGGACCCGGGGTGGCGCGGTGGCCAACGGCGTCTCGTACGACCTGCCGCTGCGCTACAAGACCGCCAAGCACTCGGCCGAGAAGCAGCGGATCGGCACCGCCGCTGCGGCGCTGGTCTCGCCCGGCACCGTGGTGGGCCTCAACGGCGGGACCACCAGCACGGAGGTGGCCCGGGCCCTCGCCGTCCGGCCGGACCTGAACACCAGCGCCGAGGGTGCCCAGCTCACCGTGGTCACCAACGCGCTCAACATCGCCAACGAGCTGCTCGTCCGCTCCCGGATGAAGGTCGTGGTGGCCGGCGGCGTGGTCCGCCCCAAGTCGTTCGAGCTGGTCGGCCCGCTGGGCGGGGCGCTGCTGCGCGAGGTCACCCTGGATGTCGCCCTGCTCGGCGTGGACGCGATCGACCCCCAGCTCGGCGCCGCCGCCCACCACGAGGGCGAGGCGGCGATGAACAACCTGATGGTGGCCCGGGCGAAGCGGGTGGTGATCATCGCCGACTCGTCCAAGCTGGGCGGGCACGCGTTCGCCCGGATCTGCCCGGTGGACCGGGTGGAGACGCTGGTCACCGACTCCGGCGCCAACCCCGAGGTGGTCGAGGCGTTCCGCGCCGCCGGCGTCAACGTGATCTGCGCCTGAGGTGAGGGAGGGGAGGGCGCCCTCCTGACGTCCGGCGCACGAGTGGCGGCGGCACTTCTCCTCACCCGATCGGCGCGTCGGTGCATACCGGGTATTGCGCTCGGCTGCATACCGCGTATGGTGTCGCGTGTCATACGCCCATCGGGGGAGGTGCAGCTTGCCAGCTGTCCTGGAGATCGAAGGTCTACGCAAGACGTACAAGAGTCGTCGGCGCGGCACCCGCAACGCGCTGGACGGCTTCGACATGCTGGTCGAGGCGGGGCAGGTGCACGGCTTCCTCGGCCCCAACGGGTCCGGCAAGACCACCACGCTGCGCACGCTGCTCGGCCTGATCCGGCCCAACGGCGGCCGGATGGCCATCCTCGGGCACGAGGTGCCCGCGGCGCTGCCCAGCGTGGCGGGCCAGGTCGGCGCGATCGTGGAGAGCCCGCAGTTCTTTCCGCACTTCTCCGCGCGCGACACGCTGTCCCTGCTCGCCGGCGCGGGTGACGTGCCGCCGCAGCGAATCGACGAGGTGCTGGAGCTGGTCGGGCTGCGCGACCGCGCCGGCGAGCGGGTGAAGACCTACTCGCTGGGCATGAAGCAGCGGCTCGCCGTCGCCTCGGCCCTGCTGAAGAACCCGAAGCTGCTGATCCTCGACGAGCCGGCCAATGGGCTCGACCCGGGCGGCATCCGGGAGATGCGCACGCTGATGCGTACCCTCGCCGAGTCGGGGATGACCGTGGTGCTCTCCAGCCACATCCTCGGCGAGATCCAGCTGATCTGCGACTCGGTCACCATCATCTCGCTGGGCCGGCGGGTGGCCTTCGGCCCCGTCGAGCAGGTGCTCGCCCAGCACTCCTCCGGCGCCGTCCGGGTGCGGCTGGAGGCGGTCACCGACCTGCCGGCCGCCGCCGAGGCGCTGACCCGCGCCGGGATCCGGGTGAACGGCCAGCCCGACCACCTGATGCTCGCCGGGGTCGACAAGCCGGCCACGGTGACCCGGCTCCTCGCCGAGCAGGGCCTCTACGTCAGCGAGCTCGCCCCGGTCGCCGTCGACCTGGAGAGCGTCTTCCTCGAACTGACCGCCACCGCGCCGGTACCCGGCCAGCACCGGCAGGTCGACCAGTCCACGAAGGTCGGTGGGGCGGGGCAGCCCGGCACCGCCGGAGGAGGGTGGGGCGCGTGAGCCTCTACCGTACGGAGCTGCGCCGGCTCGCCAAGCGGCGCTTCACCCGCTGGATGAGCCTGCTGGGCCTGGTGGTGCTCGCGCTCGTGGTGGTCGGGGTCTTCCTCACCAACGAGAAGATCGACGCCGCCGCGCTGGCGAAGGCCGAGCGCGCCGCCGAGCAGCAGTGGCAGCAGGACGTCCGCCACAACGAGCAGTACCGCGCGGAGTGCGAGAAGGCGAAGGCGGCGGGGGCGGGCGAGCCCGGTCAGTACCCCGACGACTGCGCCATGATCCAGCCGCCGCCCCGGGAGGCGATCGAGGCGGAGTGGTTCCTGCCCTCCACCTTCGACTTCCGGGAGAACTTCGGCTCCACGCTGCTGCCGCTCGCGGCGATGCTGGCGCTGGTCGGGTTCGTCGTCGGCGCCTCGTTCGTCGGGGCGGAGTGGAACACCGGCGGCATGATGAACCTGCTGCTGTGGCGGCCGAAGCGGCTGACCGTACTGCTGACCAAGCTGGCGGCGCTGCTCACCGGGTTGCTCGCCCTGGCGGTGCCCACGACGGCGCTCTGGTTCGGCAGCTTCTGGCTGGTCGCCACCTTCCGCGGCAGCACGGCGAAGATGACCTCCGGAGCCTGGCAGTCCTTCGCCCTCACCGGGCTGCGCGGGCTGGTGCTCGCCCTGGTCACCGCGACCATCGGCTTCGCGCTCGCCTCGCTGGGGCGGCACACCGCGATGGCGCTGGGCGGGGTGATCGCCCTGATGGTCGTCGGCCAGTTCGGCCTGGGCATCCTGCTGCAGATGGCCGGGGTGCGCTTCGCCGAGGCGTGGCTGCTGCCCACGTACGCCGTGGCGTGGATGGAGAAGAAGGTGACGCTGGAGGACTGGGACGCCTGTCAGGCCACCTTCTTCGGCGAGTGCAAACCGGACACGATGGACATCACCTGGCAGCACTCCTCGGTGTTGCTGGCGGTCGGGTTCACGGTGATCCTCGGCGCGGCCCTCTGGGCGATGCGCCGGCGGGACATCTCCTGACCCACGGTGCGACCGGCGGGCTCTCCCCGGCCCCCGGTCGCACCGTCGCCCTCCCGCTGTCCGGGCCCCCGCACCGCAGGGGCCGCCGGGGCGGACACGGGGTGAACCGGCGCGGTCACGGTCCGGCACCGTCGTCCGATGCGAACCGGGTGGGCCCTCGTTAGGCTGGGGTCCCCCGGTCGGCGTCGTGGTGTGCCGCCCGCCTGCCCACGAGGAGCGCCATGCAGCCCGCCGACGCCGCACCGGCCGCCACCGAGCCGTCCACGGCGGACGGGGCTGCCGCGACCGGCGAGGCGCGCGGCGCGGGAGGCGTCGTCCCCCAGCCCCGGACCGGCCCCGACGCCGGGGTCCCGGCCGTGCCGCAACCCCGGTCGGCGGTCGAGCCGGGCGTCGGCGCCGCCGGGGCGCCACCCCACGAGGTCGACCCGCCCGCGGGCGACCGGCCGGACGGCGGGCTCACCGAGCGGGAGCGCGGCATCCTCGCCTTCGAGCAGCAGTGGTGGCGACACGCCGGCGCCAAGGAACAGGCCATCCGGGACACCTTCGGCCTCTCCGCCACCCGCTACTACCAGTTGCTGAACGCGCTGCTCGACAATCCGGCGGCCCTGGCCGCGGAGCCCGTGCTGGTCGGTCGGCTGCGGCGGCTGCGTTCCTCCCGGGCCCGCAACCGCCGCCGCTGACCGCTCTGGCACCTGCCGACGGTCCCCCGCAACCGTCGCGGCTGGGCGGTCGTGCCCCGGCCGTTCGTCCCGCACCAGTGGTCGCTGACCGCTGTCGCGCCTTCCGACCGTTCCGCCCCGGCGGGCCACCCGGTGTCCGGTTCTCGTTTCCTGTCCCGGCCCCGGGGCCGGAATGCCGGCGAGCCGCGCGGGTAGGCGGGTGACGTTCCGAGCCGCGTCCCGCGGCCGGTTCACGTTCCGGGCCGTGACCCTGCGGCCCGGGGCCGACGGAGGGAGCGGGCGATGACGGGAATCAACCCGAGCCGGCCACCGGACGGTGCGACCGGCGCCGGGCGACAGGCCCGGCAGGAAGCGTCCCGGGTCGGGCACCAGGCGACCCAGGCCGGGGGCCAGATCGCGCACGCCGCCGCCGAACAGGGCGGACACGTGGCCTCGGAGGCCCGGCGGCAGGCGCGCAACCTCACCGGTGAGGCCACCACGCAGTTGCGCGACCAGGCTCAGGCGCAGCAGCGGCGGGCCGCCGAGGGGCTGCGCGGCATCGGGCGCGAACTCGGCTCGATGGCGGAGCGCAGCGAGGACTCCGGCATGGCCGCCCAGCTGGTTCGTCGCGCGGCCGACGCCGCCCAGCAGGCGGCCGGCTGGCTCGACGAACGCGAGCCCGGAGCGGTCTTCGACGAGGTGCGGTCGTACGCGCGCCGGCATCCGGGCACCTTCCTGACCGGCGCGGCCGTGGCCGGCATGCTGGTCGGGCGGCTCACCCGGAACCTCACCGCCTCCGGCGACGGGGCGCGGGGCGGCGCCGGCCGGCAACCGACGCCGCCGCCGGCCGCCACGCCGACCACGGGCGGGCCCCGGCCGTACGAGCGGGACGTCGAGGCGCCCTACCTGGCCGAGGAGGCGTACCCGCGGACGGAGGCGTACCCGCGCGAGGAGGCGTACCCGCGCGAGGAGGCGTACACGGGGACGGCCCGGGTGCGCAACGCCTCGCCGCCCGGCCGGCAGGGGCCGGACATCCCGGGCGGGGTGGCGCCGTGAGTGCCCCGGAGAAGGAGCGGGCCCAGGCGTCGGTCGGCGACCTGCTCGGCGACGTGACGCGGGACGTCTCCACGCTGGTCCGCAAGGAGATCGAACTGGCCAAGGCGGAGCTGCGCGAGGAGGCGACCCAGGCGGGCAAGGCCGGCGGGATGTTCGGCGGCGCCGCACTGGCCGGTTTCCTCACGGTGCTGTTCGTGTCGTACGCGCTGTGGTGGGGCTTGTCCAACGTGATGGACCAGGGTTGGGCCGCGCTGATCGTGGCGGTCATCTGGGCCGCGGTCACCGGGGGCCTGCTCTCCAACGCGCGGACGAAGATGAAGGAACTCCGCGCCGTGTTGCCGCGTACGCAACAGACCGCCCGGGAGATGCCGAGGGCGATGCGAGGCCGGTGAACCAGCCGGGAGGGAGCAGATCATGTCCAACGATCCGGACCGGATCCGGTGGGAGATCGAGAACACCCGGAACGAACTGAGCAGCGACGTCGACGCGCTGGCCGACAAGGTCAACCCGCGACGGATCGCCGGTGACCGCGTCGGGCAGGCCCGTGGCGCGCTCACCCGGGCCAGGGAGAAGGTGATGGGCGTGCAGTCGGACGGGCACGGTGTCGCACAGCGGATGTCGCACGCGGCCGGAGAGCGGATGTCGCACGCCGCCGGCACGGCACGGTCGTTCGGGGAACAGTCCCGGGACCAGATGTCGCACGCCGCGGTGTCGGTGCGGGACGAGGCCCGCTCGCTGGGGCAGCAGTCCCGTGAGCAGGCGCAGGGCAACCCCCTCGCCGCCGGTCTGATCGCCTTCGGCGCCGGGCTGCTGGTCTCGTCGCTGCTCCCACCCAGCCGACCCGAACGGCAGTGGGCCGGGCAGGCCAAGGGCAAGGTGGCCGAGCACTCCGGGCAACTGCGCGAGCAGGCCAGCCAGGTCGGCCACCAGGTGCGCGACAACCTGCGGGACAACCTGCGGGAGCCGGCGCAGCACGCGGCGCAGTCGGTGGGCTCGACCGCGATGCACGGCGCGTCCGCCGTACGGGAGCAGGGCCGGTCGGCCGCCCACCAGGTGCAGGGGCAGGCGCATGAGGCCGCCGACGACCTCCGTCGCCGCTGAGGCGACCCGGGTGGTCGGGGCGGCGCGGACGATGCGGGTACGCTCCGCGTCCGCGCCGCCTCCCGGCCGGCCGGTGAACGAGGACCTGGTCTTCCGGTTCGGGCCGCTGGTGGGCGTGCTGGACGGGGCGACCGTGCCGGAGGGCTTCGACACCGGCTGCGTGCACGGCCCGTCCTGGTACGTGCGGCACCTCGCCGCCCGGCTCGGGCTGGCGGAGGCGGCCCGCCCGACGGCGACGCTGATGAGCAACCTGGCGGCGGCGATCCTGGCCGTGCGGTCCGACCACGGTGACGAGTGCGACCTGGACCACCCGGGCACCCCGTCGAGCACGGTCTGCCTGCTGCGCGACGGCGGCGACCACCTCGACTACCTGGTGCTCTGCGACAGCCCGCTGGTGCTGGACGCCGGTGGCCGGGTCGGCGTGGTCACCGACGACCGGCTGGACGCCGCGACGGCGGAGCTGCGGGCCACGGTCGCGGCGGTGCCGGCCGGGTCGGCCGACCGGGCCACCCGGTTCCGGCAGGCGGTCGCCCTGCAACGGGAACGGATGAACCGGACCCACGGCTACTGGGTGGCGGCCGCCGACCCGGACGCGGCGTTCCACGCGGTGACCGGCACGCTGCCGCTGCGCGGGCCCGGTGCGGTACGCCGGGCGGCGCTGCTCAGCGACGGCGCGTCGGCCGTGGTGGAGCAGTTCGGCCTGCTCGACTGGGCGGGGCTGCTGGACGTGGTGACCGCCGAGGGGCCGGGCGCCCTGGTCGACCGGGTACGCGCCGCGGAGCGCGACCACCCGGACCGGCTGCGCCGGCACAAGCCCGCGGACGACGCCTCCGTGGTCCTCTGCGAGTTCGACACCGACGTGCCGTGACCCGGGGCCGGGGCGCGGCGGCGGCCGGCGGGGCGGTCGACAGCGGAGCGTGAGGTGGAACACGATGCGGTCCGACCGGCCCGTACCTTCGGCCGGACCGCCAGTCGGTGCCCGATGGGGTGGACTTGGGCCGGTGGGGGCGGCAGACTGCGGCACGTGGCGGGAACGGTCCGGTTGGAGCCGGTGGACGAACGGAACCTGGAGCCGTTGCTGTCCGTAGCGGCGGCTGAGGCGGAGCCGGGTGACGTGATGCCGCCGGTGGAGGCGCCGGCCGGCTGGTCGCACGCCCGTCGGGAGGCGTTCCGCGAGTTCCACCGGGCGAGCTTCGCCGGCCTGCACGGTCCCACCGGCACCCAGATGTACGCGATCCTCGCCGGGGGCGAGGTGGTCGGCATGATCCGGATGAGCCGTCGCGACGAACCGGGCACGGTCGAGACCGGGATGTGGCTGGGCCGGTCCGCCCGGGGCCAGGGCATCGGCCCGGCGGCCCTGCGCGAGCTGTTGAACGAGGCGGCGGCGGCCGGGATGCGGATCGTGGTCGCGGAGACCACCGTCGACAATCACGGGGCGTTGTCGGTGCTCGAAAAGTGCGGGGCGAAATTGCGCGAGGATGCGGGCCGGGTGCACGCCGAGATATCCCTCGATTCGACTCCGCCGGCATTGTGACGACAATTCCGCAATTCCTCTCGCTCTGAGGTTGTCGCTGCTCGTAGCGGCCTCACTGACCGTTTTGCGCGGTTGGCGAGCCTCGTCTCGGAGGCTCCGAAAATGGTTCGGGGATTAGGCGCGGATGTTTCGCCGATAAGTCCTCGGGTATTGCCCGGCGGGTCCGATTGAACGCGACACCCGATTGCGGTCCGGCACGTGCTGATCCCCGGCAGCCATTTCTTTTGGACCGCTGCTTGTCAGGTGTCTGCCGCCGCTCCGGGGAGCGAAGGAGAACAGATGAACAGCGGAGCACGAATCGGGCTTGCCGTGGGCTTCGGCTATCTGCTCGGCCGCCGGCGCAAGCTGCGTACCGCCCTCACCCTGGCAGCCGCGGTCGCGGCCGGCCGCGCGAGCCGGGAGCCCGGAGGGCTGCTGAAGGCGGGCGGCAACCTCCTCCAGTCGTCCCCCCACCTGACCCACCTGGGCCGCCTCGGCGGCCCGCTCGCCACGGCCTCGAAGGCGGCCGCGACCGCCGCCGCCGGGAGCGGCATCGACGCGATCAGCGGCAAGCTGCGCGGCTCGGCCGACGCGCTGCGCCGCAAGGGGGGTGCCGGCGCGCCCGCCGACCGACCGGACGGCGACGGGTCGCCCGACGACAGGTCGGACGACGGGGACCGGCCGGACCGGGACGCCGACGCCGACACCGACGCCGGCCAGCGGGGGCGGTGACCATGGCGGACACGACGAACTCCGGCGGCCTCGGCGACAAGGTCCGGGGCCAGCTCGCCGGCGAGGCGCGGAACCTGGCGAGCGCCATCGGCGAACGCGCCGTGCAGGTGGTGACCGAGCGGATCACCGGCGCGACCGGTCGGCTCAGCGACTACGCCAGGCAGGGCGGCGGTCCCGGCCTGATCGCCGCCGCGACGGGTGCGCAGAAGCTCGCCGAGGGCGGCTCACCGGTCAAGGCGATGGTCCATGCCGGGCTGGCCGGCGGTAAGGAGAAGGTGATGGCGGCTCTCGGCAAGGGCGGCAAGGGCGGCGGCAAGAAGCTCAAGGTCACCAACATCGTGGAGGCGATCGAGGTCGGCGTGCCGGTCCGGGTCGCGTACGACCAGTGGACCCGGTTCGGCGACTTCCCGAGCTTCATGAAGAAGGTCGAGAACGTCGACACCGAGGCGGACGAGAAGCTGACCTGGAAGGCGCAGGTCTTCTGGTCGCACCGCACCTGGGAGTCGACCATCGTCCGGCAGATCCCGGACAAGTTGATCCACTGGCGCTCCAAGGGCGAGAAGGGCTCCGTCGACGGCACCGTCAGCTTCCACGAGCTGTCGCCCGACCTGACCCGGATCCTGGTCGTGCTCGAGTACCACCCGCAGGGGCTCTTCGAGCACACCGGCAACCTGTGGCGGGCCCAGGGCCGCCGCGTCCGGCTGGAACTCAAGCACTTCGTCCGGCACGTGATGACCCAGACGGTCCTCGACCCGGACTCGGTGCAGGGCTGGCGCGGCGAGATCAAGGACTCGCAGGTGGTCAGGGACCACGAGACCGCCCTGCGCGAGGAGCAGGAGGAGCGCGAGCGGCAGGAGGAGCGCGAGCAGCGCGGCCGGCGCGAGCCCGAGCCGGAGGAGGAGGCCGAGGAGGCCGAGGAGCAGCCGCGCGAGGAGCGCCGGCCCGCCGAGCGCGGCCGCCGCCGGCCGCCGCAGCGCCGCCGTCCGGCCGAGGAGGAGTACGAGGACGAGTACGACGAGGGCGACTACGACGAGTACGAGGAGGAGCCGGAGGAGGAGCAGCCGCCGCCGCGTCGCCGTGCCCCGGAGCGGGCCCGTCGCCCGCAGCCCCGGGAGGAGCCCCGGCCCCGCGAGGAACCCCGGGCGCGTCGTGCCCCGGAGGCGCCCCGCCGACCCGTGGTCCGCCGCCGACGGGAGGAGCGCGAGTGACGATCGCGACGAGTGAGGGTCAGGCCGGCGGCGCCCTGGAGCGCGGTGGAGGGGGCTCCAGCCTGGCCGACGTCGTCGAGACGGTGCTGGACAAGGGCGTGGTGATCGACGCCCAGGTGTCGGTCGCCGTGGTCGGCATCCAGTTGCTGGAGATCAACGCCCGGATCGTCATCGCCAGCGTGGAGACGTACCTGCGTTTCGCCGAGGCGGTCGACCGGTTCGACATCACCCCGAAGAACCAGAAGGGACTGCCCGACCTGGTCGAGGGCGCCTCCGGGGCGATCGGGGCCGGCAAGGCGGCATCCGGGATCGGCCGGACCGTCGGCGCGATCGGCGGCGCGGTGAAGGACGCCGTCGACGAACTCGGCTCCGACCGGGACCGCGACCGGGACCGACCCCGGCGGCGCCGGGACGAGGAGCGCTGAGATGGCCGAGGAGACCGGACTGTTCATCTACGGCATCGTGCCCTCCGACGTGGAGCCGACCCAGGACGCCGCCGGGGTCGGCGACCCGCCCGGGGAGGTGGCCGCGATCCGGCACGGGGAACTGGCCGCGCTGGTCAGCGAGGTGAGCCTGACCGAGCCGATCGGCCGGCCGGCGGACCTGACCGCGTACCAGGAACTGGTGGACGGCACGGCGGCCGTGGCCCCGGTGCTGCCGGTGCGCTTCGGCACGGTGGTCACCGGCCCGGACGCGGTGGCTGACCTGCTGGAGGCGCACCATGACCGGTTCGCCGCCGCCCTCGACGAGTTCGAGGGCCGGATCCAGTACGTCGTGCACGGCCGCTACGACGAGCAGAACCTGATCGCGGCCGTACTGGCGGAGCAGCCGGCCGCGGCCGAACTGGCCGACCAGGTGCGCGGGCAGCCGGAGGCGGCCACCCGGCCGCAGCGGATCCGGCTCGGCGAGATGATCAGCCAGGCGGTCGAGCTGCGCCGCGAGGCGGAGAACCGGCAGCTCGTGGACGCGCTCGGTCCGGTCGTCGTGGCGAGCGCGCCCCGACCGCCGAGCAACGAGCTGGACGCGGCGAACGCCGCCTTCCTGGTCGAGCGAGACCGGGAGGACGACTTCGTGGCGGCCGTCGAGGAGTACGCCGAGCAGCGCCGGGAGCTGATCCGCACGCGCCTGCTCGGCCCGCTCGCCCCGTACGACTTCGTCAGCGCGCACCAGTTGGCGGAGTGACGGGTGGACATCCTCTGGACGCTGCTGACCCTGCCGTACGCGCCGGTGCGCGGGCTGACCGCGGTGGTCAAGGTGATCGCCCGGGAGGCCGAGTCGCGGCAGCGCAACCCGGTCGACGTCCGGCGCGAGCTGGAGGCGCTGGACGCGGCGGAGGCCGCCGGGGAGATCACCGCCGCGGAGCGGGACCGGGGGCAGCAGCAGGTGCTGGCGCGGCTGACCGGCGGCGCCGGTCGGCCGGCGCCGCCCCGGGCCCGGGACCAGGGTCGGGGCGGCGAGCAGGGCCGGGGCGGCGATCCGGCCGGGGACGCCGTCGGGGCCCGCCGGGGTGCCGGCGGCCCCCGACGGCGGGCCGGCACGGAACGGGCGCGGCGGGTGTCGCGCGACGGTGGCGAGGGAGGTGAGCGGCATGGCGGACCGGATCCGCGGCGACGGCGGCCGGGCGCGTAGCAGGGAGCCGGACGACGACCGGTACGACGACGAACGGTACGACGACGAGGAGGAGTACCTGGAGCCGATCTCGGCCGCCGAGGCCGCCCGCGAGGGGATGCGGCAGATCGTCGAGCTGACCGGCCGCGACCCGGTGGGGACCACCTCGCTGAAGTCGGTGCGGGACGGCTGGCTGGTCGGGGTGGAGGTGATCGAGGATCGCCGGATCCCCGCCTCCACCGACCTGCTCGGCCTCTACGAGGTGGAGCTGGACCTGGAGGGCGGCCTGCTCGGCTACCGGCGGGTGCGGCGCTACCAGCGCGGGAAGGGCGAGGTGGGTTGAGATGACCGTGCAACCGCCACCGGTGGTGCAGAACTCCGGCCAGGTGCTGCCCGCCGGGCACGAGCCGGCCAACCTCGGCGACATCCTGGAACGGGTGCTCGACCGGGGCATCGTGATCGCCGGCGACATCCGCGTCAGCCTGCTCGACATCGAGCTGCTGACGCTCAAGCTGCGGCTCGTCATCGCCTCCGTCGACACGGCGCGGCAGATCGGCATCGACTGGTGGGAACACGACCCGTGGCTCAGCTCGCGGGCGAGGCCCCCGGTCGAACCCGGCCCCCGCGACCCGGAGCAGGTGGAGGCGGAGCGCCGCCCCCGGGTCGCCCGGCGGGCCGCCCGGAGGGAGGAGTGGGATGAGCTCGACGGCTGACCTCGCGCCCGCCGGCCGGACGGCGCGCTCGGACGCCGGGGTGTGGCTGCACGGCGTGGTGCGGGAGGCCGACCCGGCCCTGCTCGCCGCGACCCCCGGGATGGACGGCGCGCCGGTACGCGCGGTGCCGGCCGCCGGGCTGGTCGCGGTGGTCAGCACCGCCCCGCTGGCCGAGTACGGCGAGGAGGCGCTGCGCCGCAACCTGGAGGACCTGGCCTGGCTGGAGCGCGCCGCCCGGGCGCACCACGCCGTGGTGGCGGCGCTGTCCCGGGCGGGCGCGGTGGTGCCCGCCCGGCTGGCCACGGTGCACCACGACGACGCCCGGGTGGCGGGGCAGCTCACCACCCGCCGGAGCGAGCTGACCGCCGTCCTGGACCGGCTCGCCGGTCGGGACGAGTGGGGCGTGAAGGGCTACGTCGTGCCGGGGGTCACGCCCCGGAGCGCGGAGCCCGCCGGGCCGGGCGGGGCCGGGGCGGCGTACCTGCGGCGACGCCGGGCCCAGCTCACCGCCCGCGAGGAGGGGCAGCGGATCGCCGCCGACGCGGCCTCCGCCGTGCACACGGCCCTGGCCGGGCACGCGGTGGCCGCCCGGCGGCACCCCCCGCAGGACCGCCGGCTCTCCGGCGCGCCCACCGCCATGGTGCTCAACGGGGCGTACCTGGTCGAGCAGGTCACGCTCGCTGACTTCCGCCGGTTGGTCGACGCGCTGGCCGGCCGGCATCCGGAGATCCGGTTGGAGTTGACCGGCCCGTGGCCGCCGTACTCCTTCGCCGAGCAGCGTCCGCCCGAGCCGGCGCTCACCGTTCGGGAGCCGGCGTGCTGACCGCCCGGGAAGCCGGCGTGCCGATCGCCCGGGAAGCCGGCGCGGCGACCGCCCCGGAACCGGGCGTGCCGATTGCCCCGGAACCCGGCCGGGGGCCCGCGTGGTGACCACCTCGCTCGCGCCGAGCAGCGCCGACGACCCGCTGGCCTACCGCCCGGTGGCGCTGGTGGACCTGCTGGACCGCGTCCTCGCCACCGGCGTGGTGATCAGCGGCGACATCACCATCGCCATCGCCGACGTCGACCTGGTCCGGATCTCGCTGCGCGCCCTGGTCGCCTCCGTCGGCGCGCTCGCCCCGCCGGAGCTGCGGGACGCAGCCCCGGCCGACGCCCTTGCCCCGGGCTGCGGAGTCCCCCTCCTCGTGGGTCCACCGGAAGGCGCCACAGGGACACCGGGAGCGCCCGAATGACCGCGGCGGGCGGCGGGCCGACCGCCGCGCCGGATGGCGCCGACGGTCCCGGACAGGCCCGCGTGGCCGGTCGGGCCGGAGCCCCGGACGGTCGGGGCGGGGGTGCCGGCCGGCGGGACGAGGCGGCCGAGCTGGCCGCCGCGCTCGGCGACACCCGGTGGCAGGCGCCCCGGGTCACGCCGCTGGACCGGCGGCTCGCGGTCGACCGGGACTCCGTCGAGCGGGGACTGGCCAGCCTCGTGCTCACCGTGATCGAGCTGCTGCGTCAGCTCATGGAGCGGCAGGCGCTGCGCCGGGTCGACCTCGGCGACCTCACCGAGGAGCAGGTCGAACGGATCGGCATGACGCTGATGGCGCTGGAGGAGCAGATGACCGGGCTGCGCGAGTACTTCGGCCTGGCGCCCGAGGACCTGAACCTCGACCTGGGGCCCCTCGGCCCCCTGCTGCCGACCGACTGACGCCCGCCGGCTCGGCGTCCCTGCGCGCTGGCGAATCGTCTACGACATCAGCTCGACAGCGTCCCGGCGGGCATACCCGGCCCCGCCGTCGCCGAGCTGGCCGTCAGCCGGCGCGCTTCTCGGCGTACGCGGCGAGCCAGGCGACCTGGGCCGGGTCCAGGGACGGACGGACCCGGGCGCGGGCGGCCGCCACGTGCGCGGCGGTGACGGTGGAGGCGGTCAGCGACTCCCGCATCGCGGCCAGCGCCGCCTCCCGCACCAGCGCGGCGCAGTCCGCCGCCGAGAAGCCGTCCAGCTCCGCGCCCAGCGCCGCGAGGTCCACCTCGGGTGCCAGCGGCACGTTACGCGCCGAGGCGCGCAGGATCTCCGCCCGCGCCGGCCCGTCCGGCGGCGGCACGTAGACCAGCCGCTCCAGCCGCCCGGGGCGCAGCAGCGCCGGGTCCACCAGGTCGGGCCGGTTCGTCGCGCCGACCACCACCACGTTGCGCAGCGTCTCCACCCCGTCCAGCTCGGTGAGCAGCGCGGCGACCACCCGGTCGGTGGTGCCGCCGTCGGTGGCCTGGCCGCGTACCGGGGCGAGCGCGTCCACCTCGTCCAGGAAGACCAGCGTCGGCGCGGCCTCCCGGGCCCGGCGGAACAGCTCGCGGACCGCGCGCTCGCTCTCGCCGACCCACTTCGACAGCAGCTCCGCCCCCTTGACCGAGAGCACGTTCGCCCGCCCCGACCCGGCCAGCGCGGTGACCAGGTAGGTCTTGCCGCAGCCGGGCGGGCCGTAGAGCAGCACCCCGCGGGGCGGCTGCACGCCGAGCCGGGCGAACGTGTCCGGGTAGGTCAGCGGCCACAGCACCGACTCCGTCAGCGTCTCCTTGACCTCCGTCAGGCCGCCCACGTCGTCCAGGGTCACCGCGGCCAGCTCCAGGGTGGACGCCGCCATCGTGGTCGGCCGGACCACCTCCAGCGCGGCGGCGAAGTCCGCCATCGCCACCGTCGGCGTCTCGGCCGACTTCTGCCGCAGCGCCGCGCGCACCCCGGCCTCGCGGACCAGCGCGGCCAGGTCGGCGGCGACGAAGCCGGGGGTACGCCCGGCGACCTCGTCGAGCCGCACGTCCTCGGCGAGCGGGACCTGCCGGGTCAGCACGGTCAACTGTTCCCGGCGCAGCGCCGCGTCCGGCAGCGGGACGCTGATCCGCAGCGAGAGCAGGTCCGGCCCGCTCAGCACCGGGTCGACCGCCTCGGGCCGCCCGGTCGTGCAGACCACCGCCGCCCCCGCCCGGACGGTCTCCGCGACCACCTGGCGGAACACGGTCGCCACCGGTCCCGGCCCGTCGGCGGGGGCGAGCGCCTCCACGTCGGTGACGAGCAGCACCGCGGGGCCGTCCGCCTGTGCCTCGGCCGCGGCCGCGCGCAGCCGGTCGGCGGCGGCCTGGTTGGTCAGCGCGGCCACCTCGGGCGCCCAGAGCGGGCAGACCCGGGCCCCGACCTGGGCGGCCACCGCGCGCACCAGCGCCGCCTTGCCCGAGCCGGCCGGCCCGGCGACCAGCACGCCCAGCGAGACGGTGGTGCCCAGCCGGCCGAGCACCTCCCGGTGGTGGAAGCCGAGGTCGAGCAGCTCGGTCAGCTGCTCGGCCTGGGCCCGCAGTCCCGGCAGCTCGTCCACCGACGGCGCGGCCTCCGCCCGCGCGTCGTCGTCGCGCGCGGGACGCGGCCCGCCCGGGGCGCCCGCCCACCCGTGACCCGCCGGGGCGGAGGGCCCCGCGCCGGGTGCGCCCGCCGCGCCGACGGAGCCGTGGGTCGCCGGGCCGTGCTCCCAACCGACCAGGGTGTCCATGGTGACCAGAGAGCCGTCCGGCTCGGCGTCGGCCACGGTGAGCAGGGTGCTGGTCCAGGCGTACCCGACGCTGTTGGAGAGGCTGCGCCGGGCGGCCTCCACCAGGCTGCGCACCGAGGCGTCCGGCAGGACGTCCTGCGGCAGCAGCGACACGTCGTCCCCGGTCGTCACCACCTTGCCGAGCAGGGCCAGCCGGAGCATCTCGGGGGACACCACCGCGGCGATCTGCGCCGGGCCGGCGAGGACCACCCGCTGGGCGGCGCTGACCGGCAGGGGGCTCACCGTGACCTGGCCGCCGTCGCGGACCCCGAGGTTGCCCAGCATGAGGTCGTCGGCGTAGAGCAGAGCGGTGCTCGCGGTCGGCTCGGCCGGCACGACGACGCCGGCGGTCACCCGCCGGCCGGACAGCCGCACCGGATCGCCCGGGCGCAGCGCCAACGCGGTGAGCGCCTCCGGGTGCAGCCGGACGATGCCGCGTCGGGCGTCCAGCGCCGCCGGCCGCAGGCTCGCGGTCAGGGTCAGGTCGGGTTGCGCCACCGCCCGACCCTAGCCGCCGCCGTCACCCCACGCGTCTCCCCGGCGGATCAGTTCGGCCAGCCGCGCCGCCGGGTCCGGGCGCACCCCCTCCTGGCCGGGCGTCCAGGCCGGCACCGTCTTGGCCGACATCGGCCAGGCCGGCGGCGGTACGGCGGGTGCCTCGGTGTCGACCGTCACGCCCGTGCCGGTCCAGGCGACCCGCAGCGGGTACGCCTGCCCGTCGTGCTCGACCCGGACGGTGACCGCCATGCCGGGGTGACCCGCCACCACCCGCCGGACGGCCTCGGCGACCTCCGTCACCGGGTCGCGGGGCTCGCCGGTCCGCCGGGTGTCGGCCCAGCCGGGCCCGGCGTTGCGGCCCTCGCCCCGGCCGTCGGCGCGGCCCGGAGCGGCCCCGTTCTGCCCGGCCGGCGCTCCCGGCGCCGCGGTGACCTCCCCGTCCGCCGCGCCGCCCTGCTCGGCGGCCCGCCGGCGCAGCGCCTCCTCGCGCCGGGCCAACCGGGCCAGTGTCTCGTCCAGTCCACCTCTCATCACGACCACCCCTTCACGTGAAACGGGTCGAACCGCCGGCCGGTTCAGGTCTTCCTCTCCCGGGTGGCCCGGTCCAGCGCGCGGTCCAGGACGACCAGCAGCGCGTCCCGCACCGAGAGCCGCTCCCGGGCGTCGAACTGCACCAGGGGCACGTGGTCGCCGACGGCCAGCGCCCACCGGATGGCGTCGAGGTCGTGCGCCAGCCGCCCGTCGAAGGCGTTCACCCCGACCACGAAGGGCAGGCCGGCCCGCTCGAAGAAGTCGATCGCCGGATAGCAGTCGTCCAGCCGGGCGCTGTCCACCACGACGAGCGCGCCGAGCGCGCCGCGGGCCAGGTCGTCCCACATGAAACCGAACCGGGCCTGCCCCGGCGTGCCGAACAGGTACAGCTTCAGGCTGCGGTCGATGGTGACGCAGCCGAAGTCCATCGCCACCGTGGTGGTGGTCTTCGCGGAGCGGACGCCGGGGTCGTCGACGCCGATCCCGGCGCTGGTCATCTCCGCCTCGGTGGTCAGCGGGGCGATCTCGGAGATCGCGCCGACCGTGGTGGTCTTGCCCACCCCGAAGCCGCCGGCGATGAGGATCTTGACCGGGATCGGCGGCGCGGCGGCCGGCGCGGGACGGGGCACCGGGGCCGTCCCCGACGCGCCCGTCGGCCGGTACGGCGGCGGGGGAACCGGCGCGGCCCGCCCGCTCGGCGGCGCCCCCGCCGGGGAGCCGTACCGGGCGGTGGCGCTGTTGGCGGCGGGGCCGCCCTGCGGGGCGACCGGCCATTCAGGAGATCGCACGGAGTCCATCAATCACTCGCAGGATGATGTCGGGGTCGAGGGCGTCGGCGACGTCGTGCACGTCCAGGTGGCCCGTGGCGCGGAGGTCGCCGACCAGCACCCGCGTCACGCCGAAGTGCAGCCGGGTCCGGGCAGAGATCTCGGCGACCGAGATCGGCTCGCCGCAGAGCGAGACGATCGCCTGCAACTCGGGCGCCAGTCGGGTGAGCGGGGTGGCCCACTCGGCCGCCAGCCGGGCGGTCACCTGGGTCTCCAACCCGATCGCCGGGTCGGCGCCGGCCACCCGCCCGGCGGTGAGCACGAACGGGCGCGGGCCGGCCGGCCCGCGCGGCTCGGGCTCCGGCGCGGCCGGCACCGCCCGCGGGCCGGGCGGTGCGTCGTCCGGGAGCGGCGACCGCAGGTAGGGGCGGATCCGGACCGTCGGCTCCGGTCCCTCGCCGGGGGCCTCCGGGGTCATTGCTGGACGGCGTTCTTCAGCTCGGCGATCAGCCTCGGCGTGAGGGCACCGCCGGCCCGCCCGGCGAAGAGCGTCATCTCGTACGCGACCGTGCCGAGGTTCGCGGACCGGTCGGCGACCACCCCGAGCACGGAGCCGCTGCTGATCGCGCTGATCAGCAGGTAGCCCTCGGCCATGTCCACGATCACGCGGTTCAGCCCGCCCAGGGCGTACCAGCTCGCGGCGCCGCCGGCGAGGCTGGTCATGCCGGAGACCACCGCGGCGAGCCGCTCCGCGTTGGACCGGTCCTTGATCGCCGACATGGCCATCAGCAGCCCGTCGGACGAGACCGCGATCGCCTCCAGCACGCCGGCCGTGCTGGAGGTGAAGGAGTCCAGCAGCCAGTTGAACGTGCGCGCCTCCGGGCTGAGGTCGCCGGGCGTCGGGTGCGGGTGGTCGACGTTGTCGTGCAGGAAGGGGCTGGTCACCGTGATGGTCCCTCTTCGTAGCGGCGGTCTTGGCTGACTTCACGCAGAGCACGGGCGACGCCCGCCTCGAACTCGGTGAGGAGGTCGCGGACCTCGGCCGGGTCGCCCGGGTGCGGGCTGGTCGGCGGGCTGGGCGGGCACGCGGTCAGGTTGGCCCCGGGCACGCGCCGGGTCAGGCCGGGGCGGCCCGGACCGGCCGGGGGGCGCCCCAGCCCGACCGGCGCGTCGACCGCGACGGACGGCGCGTCGATCTCGCGGAGGGGCGTGCCGCCGGCCGCTGTGTCCGGGGCGGCGGAGTCCGGCCCGTCGCCGGCGCCGAACGCGTTCCACGACTCGCCGGACTCCATCGTCCGGGTGGCGCGGCTGAGCAGCGCCGCGTCGAACCCCGGCCCGGGGCTGTCCGGCGCGGCCGCGACCACCGTGCCGGCCCGGGCGGCGTCGGGCGCGGCGACCGGGGTACGCCGGTCGCGGGCGGGCACGGCGGCCCGGGCCACGGTCGCCCCGGCCCGCGCGTCGTGGTGGACCACCAGCGACGCCTGCGGGATGTCCAGGTGCGCGGTCACGCCGCCCCCGGCCGTCGGGGCGAGCCCCACCGCCCAGCCGTGCCGGCGCGCCAGCCGGCCCACCACGAAGAGCCCCAGCACCTCGGTCGGGGCGAGGTCCAGCCGTTCCCGGCGGGTGAGCCGGGCGTTCTCCTCGGCCAGCCGCTCCCGGGGCATGCCGATGCCGCGGTCCACCACGCTCAACCGGGCCCCGGCGCCCGTCGGCTCGCCGCCCACCGTGACCCGGGTGTGCGGCGGGGAGAAGACGGTGGCGTTCTCCATCAGTTCGGCCAGCGCCAGGACGAGGTCGCCGACGACGCCCGGCGCCACCGAGACGCCCGGCGGGACCTGCACGTCGACCCGGGTGTAGTCCTCGATCTCGCCGAGCGCCAGCCGGACCACGTCGCCGAGCGGCACCGGCGCCACGTGGGGGTCCGCGCCGGCCGAACCGGAGAGCACCACCAGGCTGCCGGCGTTGCGGCGCAGCCGGCTGGAGATGTGGTCGAGCCGGTAGAGGTCCTCCAGCCGGCCGGGGTCCGTCTCCTGCCGCTCCAGCCGGTCGATCAGCGCGATCTGCCGGCCGACGAGGTTCTGCGTACGCCGGCCGACGTGACCGAACATCTGCGCCACGTTGCGCCGGCCGGCCACCTGCCGTTCGACCAGCCGGGCCGCGGTGCTCTGCACCCGGTCGAAGGCCCGGGCCAAATCGCCGATCTCGTCGCGGGCCCGTACGTCGACCGGGTCGAGGCGGACCGGCGGGGCGCTCTCGGCCTCGTCGTCGGCGACCCGGGTCAGCTCCGCCTCGGCGACGTGGGCCACCCGCTCGGCCGAGCGCGTGAGCCGGGTCAGCGGCCGGGCCACCGTCCGGGCGACGGCCGCGCTGAGCAGCAGCACCACGGCCAGGACCAGCGCGGCCGCCCCGCCGACCAGGTACGCGGCGGTCAGCGCGCGCCGCTGCTGGCTGGTCACCTCGGCGATGACGTCCGCGACGATCTTCTTCTCGATGAACTGCCCGAGGGTGATCATCGAGCGGACCGACGGGAAGAGCGCGTCCAGCGGCACGTTCCTGATCGCGCCGGCCGGGTCGAGCACGCTCGTGGTGAGGAAGTCCGCGCTGGTGCGGGCGGCCACCGCCGCGTCGTTCAGCGCCGCCAGCTTGAGCTGCTCCGCGGTGATCAGGTTGCGAAACCGCTGGTTGTCCACCCGGAGCGCGGCCATGCAGGCGACGTACGAGGCGGTCGACCGGGGGGTGCCGGTCGCCTTCACCAGCACGATCAGGGTGGCGCAGGCGCCCAGCCCCTCGTCGGCGCGGAGCAGCCCGTCCAGGGCCAGCACCTGCCGCCCGGCCGCCGTGTCGGTGTCCACGCCGAACGGCAGTCGCAGCGACTCGATCAGCGCCCTGTTGACCGGCCCGTAGGCGTCCATGATCTGGTCCGGGGTGGCCGTCCCGGCGAGCACCGCCGCCCGCAGGTCGGTCAGGCCGCGTACGCCGTCGAGGGCGTCGGCGACCCGCTGCGGCAGCAGGTCGGCCCCGGCGGCGCGCAGGTCGGCGACCCGGTCGTCCACGGTGGCCGTCCGCTGCACGAGTTCGGTGCGGGCGACCCGGTTGAGCAGCAGGCCCACGGAGAGGACGCGCTCCTGTTGCAGGTCCTGCACGAGGGTGCCGATCCGGCTGGCCACGCGGACCCGGTCGGCGATGTCGCCGGCCCGTTGCGCGGCGGCCACCCGGTCGAGCACCACCGGCACGGCGAGCCCCACCGTGCTGACCAGCGGGATGACGACGAGCAGCGCGAGCTTGGCCCGGATCCGGAGCCTACCGAGCAGCATCGAAGGGCCCCCACTGCGCGCGCCCGGGCTCGCGGACCGGCCCGGCCGGCTGGAGCTGGCGCGGTTCGCCGTCACGGGTCGGCGGCTGCCACGGGGTGTCCGCCGCCGGGGCGTCGGGGCCCACCTGTTCGCGCCGGTCCTCCGCCGCGCGACGCCGGGCCCGCCGGACGGCGGCGAGCCAGACCGCGCCGAGCGCCCCGCACAGCAGGACGGCCAGCACCCCGGCTGCGACCGTCAGCCGGCGGTCCCGGTCCAGGCCGTCGGCCCGCTCGGCGAGCAGGGCGTCGAGTTCGCCCAGGATGACGGGCTGGAGCAGCCGGGCCGCGGCCTGCGCGTTGAGCCGGGCGCCGGCGACCTGCGCCGGGTCGACCACGCCGCTGCGGCCGGCGGGCGCGGAGTGGGCCGCGAGCGCCTCCACGGCGCGTTGGTAGGTGTCCAGCGGGGTCAGCACGTTCGGGCCCAGGTCGGTGCTCGCCGAGCTGTCCACCGCCGCCCGCAGGTCGGCGACCAGGTCGCCGGCCGGGGCGAGGGCGGCCACCCGGAGGGCCGCCAGTTCGCCCGCGGTGCGGTCCCGGTCGGCGGCGGGCCGGCGGGCGGCGAGCACCGTCAGGTCGGCCAGCCGCCCGGTCGCCACCACCGCCTCGGGCAGGTCCCGGCCGGCGGCGTCCTGGAGGAAGAAGGAGTCCGACCGGGGGTCGCGGACCAGCCCGGAGGTCTCCCGGACCTTGCGGTGCAGCGCCAGCAGCAGGTCGGTTACCTCGCCGTACGCGGCGAAGGCCGCCTCCGGGTCGGCCGGTCCCCGGTCGCCCAGCGCCTCGATCTTGGCCCGCAGGCCGGCCCAGCGCTCCTGGCTGCGCAACTCGCCGCCGATCCGCGCGTCGACCGAGGCGGCGGCCTCGACCGCGCGGGTCAGCGCCGCGCCGGAGGCGGGCCGGGCGGCGACGGCGGCCGACTGGGCGTCCACCAGGGCGTCGGTGACCGGGGCGAGGGCCCGCAGGTACTGCACGCCGAGCCGTTCCCGGGCGGCCAGGTCACGGTCGTCGCCCGTGAGCCGCCACGACTGGGCGAACAGCAGGGCCAGCGGCGCGAGCAGGGCGACGAGGAGCAGCAGCGGCAGTACGCGGCCCGCCGCGGACGGCCGCCGACGGGCCTGCGGCGCGGGGACTGTCATGGTCTGTCTCCTCCGGCGGGAGCGGGGGATCGGCGGGTGTCGGGTATCGACGGTGAAGTCCCGTCCACCGGACCGGAAAAGTAACCGACCAGCGAGTAGCTGTTCTTGGCGTAGAACAGTCAGTTTTGCGTCATGAAGCGCGATGTGACCGTCCGTCCGTCCGGCAGCCACCCTGTGTGCCGCGCCAGAGAACGACATGGATGGATCGGAGCGGATTTCCGCGGAACATCGGAATTCACATGATCCGAATTCATCTCCCTGGGACGGCCTGGATCCGCGGCGGTCGCACCGGCCGGGCCGCCGATCGGACCAACCGGACGGACGTACGGAGGATCTCAGCCAACGCTCAGGGTCCGGGCCGTACCGTGTGCCGCATGAGATCGCCGTTCTCGGCCGCGTGGATCCGGCGTGCCCTGCCCACCCGCCGGCGCGCGGTCGCCGCGGCGACGGCCGTCGTGCTGCTCGGCGCCGCCGTGACCTGGGCGGTCCTGCCGCAGGGGCCGGACGTCCGCACCGAGGCGGCGATGCTGACCGTCCGCTCCGGGCCGACCGGCGACCAGCCGGTCGACCTGGACACCACGCTCTACCTGCCGGAGGGCGCCTCGGCGTCGCGCCGGGTGCCGGCGGTGCTGCTGGCGCACGGTTTCGGCGGCACCAAGGAGTCCGTCCGCGCCGACGCCGAGGAGTTCGCCGGGCGCGGCTACGCGGTGCTCACCTGGACCGCGCGGGGCTTCGGCCGCAGCGGCGGGCAGATCCACCTGGACCACCCCGACTACGAGGTACGCGACGCCCAGCGCCTGCTGGACTGGCTCGCCGCCCGCCCCGAGGTCCGCACCGACGCCGCCGGCGACCCGCGGGTCGGCGTCGTCGGCGGCTCGTACGGCGGCGGCCTGGCTCTGCTGCTGGCGGCGCAGGACCAGCGCGTCGACGCGATCGTCCCGATGATCACCTGGAACGACCTGTCCCGCTCCTTCCTGCCGGAGAGCACCGGGAAGCAGCCCACCGAGGGCGTGTTCAAGTCCGGCTGGGCCGGCCTCTTCTTCGGCGGCGGCGGAAACGTCGGCTCCGGGCCGGCCGGGCTATCCGGGGCCGGTGCGGCCCGGCCCGAGGGGGCACCCGCCTCCGCCGGGCCGCCCAGCCCGGGGCCGGGCGCCGGTCCGGGGACGGGGCCGGGGCACGCGCCGGCCGGGGCCGGCGACCCGTCGTGCGGCCGGTTCGCCGCCGACATCTGCGCCGCGTACCTGCGCATCGCCACCACCGGCCGGGCCGACCAGGCCGCCGTGGACCTGCTGCGCCGCTCCAGCCCCGCCGGCGTGCTCGACCGGATCACGGCGCCGACCCTGCTGGTGCAGGGCGAGGCGGACACCCTCTTCCCGCTCGGCGAGGCGGACGCCAACGCGCGCGGCATCGCCGCCGCCGGCACGCCCGTCCGGGTGGCCTGGTTCACCGGCGGGCACGACGGCGGTGAGGGGCCGAAGACCGATTCGGACCGGGTGAAGTTCCTGACCGTGCAGTGGCTGGACCACTACGTCAAGGGCGAGGGCGAGGCCCCGGGGGACGGCTTCACCTGGTCCCGCATCGCCGGCTTCGACGCCCTCGACCGGGGCCTGGTGGCGACCGGCTACCGCACCGCCGACTACCCGGGCGTCGCCGGCACGGCCCGCCGGGACGTTCCGGTGGCCGGCCCGGCCCAGCCGGTCGCCAACCCGCCGGCCGGCAACCCGGCCGCCATCTCCTCGGTGCCCTTCGCCGGCGAGCTGTCGTCGCTGCTCGGCGGCGTGGCGGGGGACATCCCCGGCCAGCACGCCCGGTTCGAGTCGGAGCCGCTGGCCGAGGCGGTGGACGTGGTCGGCGCGCCGACCGTCGACATCCGGGCGGCGTCGCCGACCGGTGAGGCGGTGCTCTTCGTCAAGCTCTACGACGTCGACCCCAACGGCGCGGCCACCCTCCCCAACGGCCTGGTCGCCCCGGTGCGGCTGACGGGCCTGCCGCGCGCGGTCGAGGCGGCGCGGCCGGTCACTGTCACCCTGCCGGCGATCGTCCGCCGGATCGAGGCGGGGCACCGGCTGCGCGTGGTGGTGGCGACCTCCGACCAGGCGTACGCCACCCCCGTCGAGCCCACCGTCCACACCGTCGCGGCCGGCGGCGCGGTCAGCCTGCCGACCGTCGCCGGCGACCCCATCCCCACCACGGCCACGGTGTGGCGCTGGGTGCTGGCCGCCCTGGTCGCCGTGATCGCGGTCGGGCTCGTCGTGGTCGTCGCCGTGGCCCGCCGCCGGCACCGCCGCCAGGACAGCTCCGTGCACCCCGCGTACGCGGGCGTCCCGCTGGCCGTGCGGCAGCTCCGCAAGGAGTACGCGGACGGCTTCGTCGCCGTCTCCAACGTGGACTTCGAGGTGCACCCCGGTCAGGTCGTCGGCCTGCTCGGCCCGAACGGCGCCGGCAAGACCACCACGCTGCGGGTGCTGATGGGGCTGACCCAGCCCACGGCCGGCGAGATCTACGTCTTCGGGCACCGGCTGGTGCCCGGCTCGCCGGTGCTGTCCCGGATCGGCGCGCTGGTCGAGGGGCCGGGCTTCCTGCCGCACCTGTCCGGCCTGGAGAACCTGAAGGCGTACTGGCGGGCCACCGGGCGGCCGGCCGAGGACGCGCACTTCGACGAGGCCCTGGAGATCGCCGGTCTGGGCGCCTCCGTCCATCGGAAGATCAAGAACTACAGCCACGGCATGCGGCAGCGCCTCGCCATCGCGCAGGCCATGCTGGGTCTGCCCGAGCTGCTGGTGCTCGACGAACCGACCGACGGGCTCGACCCGCCGCAGATCGCCGAGATGCGCCGGGTGCTCCAGCGCTACGCCACCGACGGCCGCGCGGTGCTGGTCTCCAGCCACCTGCTGGCCGAGGTGGAGCAGACCTGCACCCACGCGGTGGTGGTGAACAAGGGCCGGATCGTCGCCTCCGGCCCGGTCGAGGAGATCGTGGGCGAGTCGCCGAGCGTGCTCTTCGAGGTGACCGACCCGGCGGCCGCCCGGGCGGTGCTGGACCGGCTGCACGGGGTGCGCGTGCTCCCCGACGGCGAGGGTCAGCTCGTGGTGGACACGAACGGGACGGCCCGCAGCGAGGTGGTCGCCGAGCTGGTCCGGGCCGGCATCGGGGTGGACCGGGTGGTGCCCCGGCGCCGCCTGGAGGACGCGTTCCTCGCCCTGGTGGGCGAGAACTCTCGGGGAAGCGGGGACCGATGATGGCGGAGACGTCACCCACGGTGGGGGCGGCGGCGGGCTACCGGCCGTCGGCCACCCTGCCGTTCGGCGCGGAGTTCCGGCGGCAGGCATCCCGGCGGCGTACCCAGCTCGCCCTCGGGTTCATGGTCCTGTTGCCGCTGATCATCCTGATCGCGTTCCAGTTCGACACGGGCGACGACGAGGACAACGGGCGCGGGGAGTTCGGCAGCCTGGTCGAGTTCGCCACCTCGGGCGGGCTGAACTTCACCCTCTTCACCATCTTCGTCTCGGCGTCGTTCCTGCTGGTCGTGGTGGTGGCGCTGTTCTGCGGCGACACCGTCGCCAGCGAGGCGAGCTGGGGCAGCCTGCGCTACCTGCTCGCCGTGCCGGTGCCCCGGGCCCGGCTGCTGACGGTGAAGCTGCTGGTCGCGCTCGTCTACTCGGCGCTGGCGCTGCTGCTGCTCGCCGGCACCGCCCTGCTGATCGGCACCCTGCGCTACGGCTGGGAGCCGCTGCGCAGCACGGTAGCGGCCCAGCTCGAGCCGGGGGAGGGACTGCTGCGGCTGCTGGGCGTCCTCGGCTACCTGGCCGTCGTGCTGCTGGTGGTGGCCGGCCTGGCGTTCCTGCTGTCGGTGGTCACGGACGCCGCGCTCGGCGCGGTCGGCGGCGCGGTGCTGCTCTGGATCCTCTCCAGCATCCTGGACCAGATCACCGCGCTCGGCGCGCTGCGGGCGTTCCTGCCGACGCACTTCAGCACCGCGTGGCTGGGCCTGCTGTCGACGCCGGTGCAGACCGACGACGTGGTGCGCGGCGCGATCTCCGCGATCAGCTACGCGACGCTGTTCTGGGGCCTGGCGTTCTGGCGCTTCACCCGCAAGGACGTCGTCTCATAGCAGCGGCGCCGACCTGGACGGCGTCGGCGCGTCCGGGGAGGCGGTCTCCGTCGCCGCCGGATCGGCCTTCTTCCACGCGCTCACTCCGAGCCGCCCGGTGTTGCCGAGGTCGATCGGGCCGTCCAGGTCGAGGACCCGCGCGGGCCGGCCCACGGCCGGTGCGACCTCCAGGCGCTCGCCGGTGGTGGCGGTCACGGTCGCGTCGGTGACCAGGTTGCGCCACAGCACGGCGGCACGGGCCCGTTCGCCGGGTCGCAGGGTCAGCGCACGGGGCGGCTGGTCGAAGCCGGAGGTGATGCCGGTCGCCCCGTTGACCACCTGGACGGGGATCGGCGTTCCGTCGGCGTCCAGCAGGCGCAGCACCGGGTAGCCGTGGAGCGGGTAGGGCCGGGTGCCGCAGTTGACCAGTTCCAGGCCGAGCGCCCGCAGCCCCATCGCGGCGTCGGTGCCGAGCGACCTGATCCGGACGCCCTCCTCCGGGCAGCCGGTGGGCGCCTCGGGCCGGGAAGCCGTCGTCGGTGCCGTCGGGCCGGGTGCCGGCGCCGCCCGGTCGGTCGCCGGCGAGCAGGCGGCCAGCAGCACGAGGCCGGTGATCGCGAGCCCGACCGCGCGAGCGCGACCCGGACCCGCGCCGTCGAGGTGCGGCGCGGAGCGGTGCGTCGGGCGTGCCATCAGCCGATCATCGCACCGGTCGGCTGGTGCCGGTGGTCACGGACGCCGCGCCCGGCGCGGTTCATCGGCAGGAACGTCACGAGCTGATCAGCGTGCCCGCCGGCCGTCGGTGGCGCGCCGGACCGCCTCGGCGGCGGCCAGCCGCCCGGCCGCCCGGTTGATGGCCGCCGACGAGTCCACGTCGTGGACCAGGATGCGGCGCAGCACGACCCGGACCGGGGGCGGCTGTCCGCCGCAGAGCCGAGCCAGCTCGGCCCGCATCCCGTCGGCGAAGCCCTCGACGCACTCCTGGCGCAGGTCGGCCGGGCCGGGCGGTCGCCCGTCGAACCGTGAGGTGAAGACGTACGTCGGATGCGGCTCGACGTCGGCGAGCACGACGGCGATCCCGCCGCAGGCCGTCTGGGTGCCGTGCCGCACGTGCACCGCCCGGATGGCTCTGGTCCAGTCCGGTTGGTCGGTCATCGCTTGATCATCGCACCGGCCGTCCGGTCGTGGATCGGTCCGTCCGTGGGCGCCGTCGATTCGCCCCTCCGTAGCCAGGCGCGCCGGGCCGACCGGACTCCCTGCCGGGCCTGTCGAGCTGAGTCGGCTACGACATCGGGCCGTCGTCGGGGCGTCCGCCGGCGCGCTCGGCCGGCACCGGTAGGTGCCGAGGATGCCGCCCCGATTGCCGGGCGGATCCGGCCCGGTGCGCGTGTGGTGGGGACGTCCCTACCGGATGTTCGGGGGATCACCGGCGTGGCCGGGCCGCCCCAGAACCAGACCGTGCCGAGCAACAGGTAGCGGCGGCCCGCCGAAGCCCGGACGACCCGCAACCTCGTCCTGGCGAGAGCGCACCCGGCGGATGGCTCACGTGACAGGCGGATCCCCGACGATGGAGTGGCGCATCGTCCGGGATCCGCCTGTTCGCCATGGTCACGCCCCCGGGCGCGCCAACCGCGTCGGCGGCGCGTCAGGAGCGGTACGGGGCGTCGGTGTGGCTCAGCTCGGTCAGCGACGTGCCCGCGAGCTGGTAGACGGCGGTGCGCCGGATGTTCAGCTCGGCCATCGCGCTGTCCGGCGTACGGGTCAGGTAGACCACCGTCGCCTTGCCGTCGCGCACGCTGACGCTCGTCACCGGGGTGCGGTCGCCGAGGTCCGTCTGCGCCTGGTAGGACGGGTCGCCGCCGACGTTCCGCCAGACCGCGAGGGTGAAGAAGCTGCCGCTGCCACCGCCGTTGAGCACGACCACGCCGACCGCGTCGTCCGCGCCGTCGCCGTCGAGGTCCCCGATCGCGCAGGGCTTCTGCAGCTCCACGGTCGCGCCGTCCTCGCCCGACCAGCGACCGCCGGCGAGGGGGATCGGATCGGCGTACCCGTTGTAGCGGACCTTGCTGCTGCCGACCTGGGCGTCGCGCAGCTCCGCGCAGGTCAGCCGCTCCGCATGTCGGGGCGTGCGGCGGGGGGTGGGGGTCGCCTCGTTGACGTCGACGTCCTTCTTGACCGAGGTGCCCGCAGGCCGGTCGGAGGAGCGGTTGCGCTTCTTCCGGCTGCCCGAGGAGCAGGCGGAGGTGACGACCAGCAGGCAGGCCATGGAGAGCGCGACCACCGGGACGAGCTTGCGACGCATCGTGCGATCCCTTTCCGTCGATGTGCTCGCACCGTAACGGGTCAGCGCCAGCCCTGTCGTAGCCCGGTCGGGCGGAGCCGGCGAATCGTGGGAGCGTTCCCACGAAGAGGGAATGCATCGACACGGCCGAATGGCCCCCGGCATCCTGGGTTCCCCGTGGTCATCCTGATCGGAGGTGCCCGAATGCTCGCTGACCGGCTCGGCGGCCCGGCCCTGTCCCTGTTCCGTGCCGTCGTCGGACTGCTCTTCCTCTGCCACGGCCTGGCCTCGCTCTTCGGGATCCTGGGTGGAAACCGGGGCACCGGCGAGGCCGTCCCGTTCGGCGAATGGCCGGGTTGGTGGGCCGCCTTGATCCAGGCGGCCTGTGGTGGCCTCGTGCTCGTCGGCCTCCTGACCCGGGCGGCGGCCGTCCTGGCGTCCGGCTCGATGGCCTACGCGTACTTCGTGGTGCACCAGCCCGACGCGCTGCTCCCGCTGCGCAACGGCGGCGAGCTGGCCGTCCTGTTCTGCTGGTCGTTCCTGCTGATCGCGGTGTTCGGCCCCGGCGCCTGGGCGGTCGACACCCTGCTGCGCGCCCGCCGTCCCGCCAACCCGCGCTCGGTGACCGTCTGAGCGCGAACCGGGTCCGGGGCCGGGCCCGCCGACGCCCTCGGCGGGCCCGGCGACCGCCCGGCGGAGCCGCCGGCCGGGTTCACACCGTGGGAACCCGGCTCGGCGGGCCCGGCGGTTGCCCTTAGACTCGACGGCACAACTGCATACCTCATCCAGAGGGGCTGAGGGATACGGCCCGACGACGCCCCGGCAACCACCCCGCGCGCTCATCGCTGAGCGACCGGCGGGGCAGGTGCCAATTCCGTCCCCGCCGCAGAGCGCGATGCGGGGAAAGATGAGAGGAATCTCGACATGACGTCGACGCTCGCCCCCTCCGGCATCGACACCACGGCCAGCCCCGCCCGTGCCCTCGTCTGCCGCGCCTGCTCGGCCCGCTACCCGCTGGCCGCCCAGCACGCCTGTTACGAGTGCTTCGGCCCGCTGGAGGTCGACTACGACGCCGCCGCGCTGGCGAAGGTCACCCGGGAGCAGATCGAGGCCGGTCCGCAGAACATCTGGCGGTACGCGGCGCTGCTGCCCGCCGGCCAGGACCCGGCCGCCCGGGTCACCCTCGACCCGGGCTTCACCCCGCTGGTCGCCGCCCCGAATCTCGCGGCCGAGCTCGGCATCACCGCCCCGCTCTGGGTCAAGGACGACAGCGCCAACCCGACCCACTCGTTCAAGGACCGGGTGGTCTCGGTCGCGTTGACCGCCGCCCGGGCGCTCGGCTTCAGCCGCTACGCCTGCGCCTCCACCGGCAACCTGGCCAACTCGGTGGCCGCGCACGCCGCCCGGGCCGGCGCGCCGTCGGTGGTCTTCATCCCCAGCGACCTGGAGCAGGGCAAGGTCGTCACCACCGCCGTCTACGGGGGCGAGCTGGTCGCCATCGACGGCTCGTACGACGACGTGAACCGGCTCTGCGGCGAGCTGGTGGAGACGGACGAGTTCGAGGACACCGCCTTCGTCAACGTCAACGTGCGCCCCTACTACGCCGAGGGGTCGAAGACGCTCGGCTACGAGGTGGCCGAGCAGCTCGGCTGGCGGATTCCGGCCCAGGTGGTCATCCCGATGGCCTCGGGGGAGCTGCTCACCAAGATCGACAAGGCGTTCGCCGAGCTGGTCGAGATCGGCCTGGTGGAGGCGCCGGCCGGCGGCTGGAAGGTCTTCGGCGCCCAGTCGGCGGGCTGCAACCCGATCGCCGCCGCCCTGCACGCCGAGACGGACACGATCACCCCGGTCAAGCCGTCCGGCATCGCCAAGTCGCTGAACATCGGCGACCCGGCCGCCGGCCTCTACGCGTTGGAGGCGGTGCGCCGCACCGGGGGGTGGATGGAGTACGTCGACGACGACGAGATCCGCGCCGGCATCCGGCTGCTGGCCCGCACCACCGGCGTGTTCGCCGAGACTGCCGGCGGCGTGACCGTGGCGGTGCTGCGCAAGCTGGTCGAGTCGGGCCGGCTCGACCCGGCCGCCGAGACCGTCGTCTTCAACACCGGCGAGGGCCTCAAGACCCTCGACGCGGTTGCCGGCCAGGTCGGCCCGACCCACCGCATCAAGCCCTCGTTGCGCGCCGCCCGCGACGCCGGCCTCCTCGGCTGACCGGCCGCCCCACCCCTCCTCCTCCCCGCGATCTTGCACTTGCTGCCCCGGCCCTCCGGGCCTTCCGGACATACCGAGGGCACAAAGTGCAAGAT
>NZ_JBPQTP010000011.1:0-97517 GCF_051386395.1 Micromonospora sp. URMC 106 | reverse complement strand
GGTACGCCGAGGCGCTCGACGCCGCCCGCCGCGAGGAGAACGGCTTCGTCTGGCTCGGCCTGCACGAGCCGGAACTGGACGAGATGACCGCCATCGCCGCCACCTACGGCCTGCACGAGCTGGCGGTCGAGGACGCGGTCAAGGCGCAGCAGCGCCCCAAGCTGGAGCAGTTCGGCGAGGTCAGCTTCCTGGTGCTGCGCACCGCGCGCTACTGCGAGCACGACGAGCTGACCGAGAACTCCGAGGTCGTCGAGACCGGCCAGGTGATGCTCTTCATCGGCCCGAACTTCCTGATCAGCGTGCGGCACGGGGACGCCTGCCGGCTGGCCCCGGTCCGGGCCGACCTGGAGACGAAGCAGGACCTGCTGCTCCACGGGCCGTGGGCGGTGGCGTACGCGGTCACCGACCGGGTGGTGGACATCTACCTGGAGGTCGCCGACCGGCTGGAGGACGACCTGGACACGCTGGAGACCGAGGTGTTCGACCGCCAGTCCAGCGGCCGCATCCAGCGGATCTACCAGATGAAGCGGGAGCTGGTGGAGTTCAAGCGGGCGGTGGCGCCGCTGCAGCGGCCACTGATGACGCTCACCGCGCAGATGAACCGCGACGTGCCCAAGGAGATCCGCCGCTACTTCCGGGACGTGCAGGACCACCTCAGCCGCACGGTCGAGCAGGTCAACTCCTACGACGACCTGCTCAACTCCATCCTCCAGGCGCGGCTGGCCCAGGTCACGGTCGACCAGAACAACGACATGCGCAAGATCGCCGCGTGGGCGGCCATCGCCGCCGTCTGGACCGCCATCGCGGGCATCTACGGGATGAACTTCGACGTCATGCCGGAGCTGCGGATGACGTACGGCTATCCGGTCGTGCTCGCCCTCATGCTCGCGATCTCGCTCGCCCTCTACCGCTGGTTCCGCCGCAACGGCTGGCTCTGACCGCCGCCCCCGGGCACGCGGAAGCGCCGGCGGCGCGGGTGACCCGCTTCGCCGGCGCTTTCCGGGGACCTCGGGCGTCAGCGACGCCCGTTGGTCTTGGCGCCCTTGCCCAGTGCCTCGGTGAGGTCGTCCGCCGGGCGGCCCGACACGTCCTTCGCGCCCTCGGCCACCGACGGGACCTTGTCCGTCGCGTGGATCGTCGGCTGCTTGCCGGGGGTGGTGGTGGAGGCGCTGTCGCCGCCGGCCACCGCCGAGCTGCCGGCGCCGGTCGGCCCGCCGGCCACGCCCGAGCCGCTCGACAGCGTCGAGGCGTCGGTCACCGGGGTCCGGATCTCCATGGTCTCCACCTCGTCGCGCATCGGCTCCAGCGTCCGGGTCGGGTCGTACTCGGCCCACTCCTGCTGCTCGCGGCGGCGACGCATCGCCATCGCGGCGACGCCGGCCACCGCGCCGGCCGCGAGGAGACCGGTCATCACGGACCCGCCGCGCCGGGAGTTCTTCTTCCGGGAAGCCTTCATGTTCTTCGCCTTGACCTTCCTGGTGACCGCGGCCCGCTTGGCTGCGGCGGCCTTCTTGTTGGTGACCGCCTTGCCCGCCGCCTCGGCCTGGGCCTTGCGGACGGCCAGGGCCAGCGGCGCGAGCGCGGCGACCGTGGACGCGAAGCCGCTGGACGCGCGGTCGCGCACCAGGACGGCCGTCGGCGCGACGGCGCCCCGGGCCGCCTGGACCCGCGGGGCGACGGTGGCGCCGGCACCCTTCGCGGCGTACGTCGCGGCCTGCCTCAGGTGACCGAGGCCCTGGTTCAGCTCCACCTTGGCCAGCTGCCCCTGGGTCTTACGCCGCCCGATTCCAAACACGGTCCCACCTCCTGGGAGTTGTTCCTTCGTCATCCTCCACCTTCGGATGCCTCCGCACTGCCAGATCGGGCACATGGGAGGATCCGCATGGAACTGACCAACGAGTGAGGAGTACCCGTGGCCGAGGCTGTCTACGCCACCTTGCACACCAACGCTGGCCCGATCCGGCTGGAGCTCTTCCCCAACCACGCGCCGAAGACCGTCAAGAACTTCGTCGACCTGGCCGAGGGCAACCGCGAATACACCGACCCGCGCACGGGTCAGCCGGGCAGCGGGCCGTACTACGACGGCACCATCTCGCACCGGGTGATCAGCGGCTTCATGATCCAGATGGGTGACCCGACGGGCACCGGCCGCGGCGGCCCGGGTTACAAGTTCGCCGACGAGTTCCACCCGGAGCTGCGCTTCGACCGGCCGTACCTGCTGGCGATGGCGAACGCCGGGCCGGGCACCAACGGCTCGCAGTTCTTCATCACCGTCTCGCCGACGCCGCACCTGAACAACCGGCACACCATCTTCGGTCAGGTGGCCGACGAGCAGTCCGCGAAGGTGGTGGACTCGATCGCCAACACCCCGACCGGCCCGAACGACCGGCCGCTGCAGGACGTGGTGATCGAGCGGGTCGAGATCGAGCGCACCGCTGCCTGAGGCGCCCGCGAGGTACCTTTGCCCACATGACTGAGCGCTCCGAGGGCCGGGACCGGTGGATGGGCCGCGTGGCCCGCGTCGGCGGGCGGGCGCGGTGAGCGAGTCGCCGCCCACCGCGCCGGTCTGCTTCCGGCACCCCGGCCGGGAGACGTACGTCCGGTGCACCCGCTGCGACCGGCCGATCTGCCCGGACTGCATGCGGGAGGCGTCGGTCGGGTTCCAGTGCCCGGAGTGCGTGGCGGAGGGACGTCGTAGCGTACGGCCGGCGCGCACCGCCTTCGGTGGCGGTGCCGCCGGCCGGCACGGCTACGTCACCAAGGCGCTGATCGCGCTGAACGTGCTGCTGATGCTGCTCTCCATCGCGTCCGACCGGGGCGGGGACGCGGCGGTCGGCGGCTCCGGCTTCGGCGGCCTGATGGGCGGCAGCACCCCGCTGACCGACTGGGGCGCGGTGCTCGGCGGCGCGCTCTTCCCCGACGGCACGGTCGGCGGCATCGCCGAGGGCGAGTGGTACCGCCTGGTCACCGCGATGTTCCTGCACTACGGCGTGGTCCACCTGCTGCTGAACATGTGGGCGCTGTGGGTGCTGGGCCGGTCGCTGGAGGCCAGCCTCGGGCCGCTGCGTTTCGCGGCGCTCTACCTCGTCGCCGGGCTGGGCGGGAACGTCGCCGCCTACCTGTTCAGCGCGCAGAACCAGCTCACCGCCGGCGCGTCCACGTCGATCTTCGGCCTCTTCGCCGCGCTGGTGGTCATCGAACGCAAGCTGGGGCGGGACATCTCCCAGGTGCTCCCCGTCCTGGTGATCAACCTGGTCTTCACGTTCACCGTGCCCGGCATCTCGATCCCCGGCCACCTCGGCGGGCTGGTGGTCGGCGGGCTGATGGCGCTGGTGTTCGCGTACGCCCCGCGGTCCCGGCGGACGCTGGTGCAGCTCGCCGGCGGCGCGGTGATCCTGGCGGCGCTGCTCGGCCTGGCCCTGGTCCGCACCGCGGCGATCCTCGGCGGCTGACCGCCCGCTCAGTGCGGGCGGGCCTCGCGCACAACCTCGGCCACGTCGGCGGGGTCCGCGCCGAGGTCGAGGCGGCCGAACAGGTGCAGCGACTCCCCCGCGTCGATCTCCAGCACCTCGCTGGTCAGACCCAGCCGGGCGCGGCGGTCCACGGCGACCCGCTCGACGACCGACCAGGGCAGCCGGCGGTACCCCGCGAAGCCCCGGACGACGGTGATCCCCTCCGGGTCGACCGCCAACCGGACCGGCGCCACCAGGTCGCGCGCGGCCCAGCCGGCCAGCGTGGCGGCGGCGACCACCGCCAGCCCCAACTGGATCGGGTCGCCCTCGTCGAGGAGCAGCGCGAGCGCGAGGAGCGCGACCGCGCCGGCCAGCTTGAGCGCCGGCAGGCCGGTCGGCACCCGCCACTGCCGGGCGGTGGGGGACGGGTGTGGGCGCATCCGTCCAGCATGCCAGCGCACCCGGAGGAGGACGGCGGCCCGCCGAGGACGTAGTATCGGTGGCAGCCGAAGTTACCGGGGAGTAGTCATGAGTGACGCAGTCATCGTCGGCGCGGTACGCACCCCGGTCGGGCGGCGCAAGGGCAGCCTGGCCGCCGTGCACCCGGTCGACCTCTCGGCGCACGTGCTGCGCGCCCTCGCCGAGCGCACCGGGATCGACCCCGCCCAGGTCGACGACGTGGTCTGGGGCTGCGTCTCCCAGGTGGGCGACCAGTCGTGGAACGTCGCCCGCAACGGCGTGCTGGCTGCCGGCTGGCCCGAGTCGGTGCCGGGCACCACGCTCGACCGGCAGTGCGGCTCCAGCCAGCAGGCCCTGCACTTCGCCGCCGCGACCGTGCTCTCCGGCCAGGCCGACCTGGTCGTCGCCGGCGGCGTCGAGTCGATGACCCGGGTCGCGATGGGCTCCAGCGTGGGCGGCGGATCGCCCTTCAGCGACCAGTTGCGCGACCGCTACCGGGGCGTCGAGGGCTTCGCCGAGGACGCGCCGCTGCCGTTCAACCAGGGCGTCGGGGCCGAGCTGATCGCCGCGCGCTGGCGCTTCTCCCGCGCCCAGCTCGACGAGTTCGCCCTCGCCAGCCACGAGAAGGCCGCCGTGGCGCAGGACGCCGGCGCCTTCGACGCCGAGATCGCCCCGGTCGCCCTGGCCGACGGCGGCAAGTTCGCCGCCGACGAGGGCATCCGGCGGGACACCTCGCTGGAGAAGCTCGGCGAGCTGGCCACCCCGTTCCGTCCCGACGGCGTCGTCACCGCCGGTTCCGCCTCGCAGATCTCCGACGGCGCGGCGGCGCTCGCCGTCACCACGAGCGAGTGGGCCAGCCGACACGGCCTGCGCCCGCTGGCCCGCGTCCACACCGCCGTGGTCGCCGCGGACGACCCCGTCACCATGCTCACCGCGCCCATCCCGGCCACCGCGAAGGCGCTGCGCCGCGCGGGGCTGGGCATCGAGGAGATCGGGGTGTACGAGGTGAACGAGGCGTTCGCCCCGGTCCCGCTGGCCTGGCTCGCGGAGACCGAGGCGGACGCGGAGCGACTCAACCCGCGCGGCGGGGCGATCGCCCTCGGTCACCCGCTCGGCGCGTCCGGCGCCCGGATCATGACCACCATGCTCGCCCACATGCGGGACAACAACATCCGCTACGGCCTCCAGACCATGTGCGAGGGCGGCGGCATGGCCAACGCCACCATCGTCGAGCTGCTCTGACCCCCCGCCGACCGGGAGGCGGGAGCTACTCCCCGGCGGGCCTGCGCGCCAACACGAAGCCCTGCGGGGTCTTCTCCGTGCCCTCGGGCTCCTTCACGACCGTGGCCCACAGGTCGAACCCGGCCTCGCGCAGCAGCGCGGCCACCTCGTCCGGCCGCTGCCGGTACCAGTCGGCGCAGATCGGTTTGCCGAAGGCCTCGTCGAGGTGCAGGCGATCGTCGCCGACCTGGAAGGCGAGCATGAGCTGCCCGCCCGGCGCGAGCACCCGGTGGAACTCGGCGAGGACCTCCGGCCGCCGGTCCCACGGCACGTGGATGATCGAGTAGTAGGCGAGCAGCCCGCCGAGGGAGGCGTCCGGCAGGTCCAGCGCGAGCATCGAGCCCACCTCGAACCGCAGCTGCGGGTACGTCTCCCGGGCCAGCGCGACCATCCCGGGCGACAGGTCGACGCCAAACGCGTCCAGCCCCAGTCGGTGCAGCAGGATCGTGATCCGGCCGGGCCCGCAGCCGACGTCGGCGACGGGACCGTTGCCGCCGGCCTGCACCGCCTCGGCGAAGGCGGCCAGCAGCGCCCGGTCGAGGGGCCTGCCGTCCATGTCCGTACGGAGCCACTCGGTGTAGTCGGCGGCCATGGTGTCGTAGGAGTCGCGGGTGGCGGCGAGGAACGAGGCGTCCGGCATGGCGGTGAAGGCTAGCCGTTCCCGCCGACGGCGGCGACGAGCATCGCCCGGACCGGCCGGGGCGCGTCGATCGCCGCCGGCCACGGGGTGCGCCGGGCGATAAGGTGTCGCCCCGGCGCCGGCGGCGGGGCTACATTCCGCGGCGTGACCACTGCCGCCACGCCTTCCGCCGACTGGACCGACCCGCACTGGCGGGACACCGCCCTCAGCTGGGTCGGCGACCGGCTCGGCCGGCACGGCCGGCGGGTCGTCGGGCCGGTCGAGCCCCGGGTCCGGCCGTGGTCCCTGGTCTGGCGGGTGCCCACCGACGCCGGGGACGCCTGGTTCAAGGCGAACAACCCGGGCACCCGACACGAGGCGGCGCTGCTGGACGCGCTGGCCCGGCTCGCCCCGGGGCGGGTGCTCGACCCGATCGCGGTCGACGCCGGGCGCGGCTGGTCGCTGCTGCCCGACGGGGGCCGCTCGCTGCGCGACGCGGTGGGCGGCGACCGCGGCCTGCTGGTCCGCTGGGAGCGGGTCCTGCCGGAGTACGCCGACCTCCAGCGCACGGTCACGCCCCGCGTCGGCGAACTACTCGCGATCGGCGTGCCCGACCACCGGCCGGAGGCGCTGCCGGAGCTGTTCGAGGCGCTGCTGGATGACGAGGAGTCGCTGCTGCTGGGGACGGAGGACGGGCTCGACGTCGAGGCGTACGGGCGGTTGCGCGCGCATCGGACCGAGTTCGCCGAGCAGTGCCGGCGGCTGGCCGACTCGGGCGTCGCGCCCAGCGTCCAGCACGACGACCTGCACGACGGCAACGTCTTCGTCGGCGACGACGGGCACCGGTTCTTCGACTGGGGCGACGCCTCGGTCGCCCACCCGTTCGGCACCCTGCTGGTGACGCTGAACTCGGTCGCGCACGCCTTCGACCTGCCCGCCGGAGATCCGGCGCTGGCGCGGCTGCGCGACGCGTACCTGGAGCCGTGGTCGGACCGGCACGACCGGGCGACGCTGCGGGAGGCGGCCCGGCTGGCGGTCCGCGTCACCCGGGTGAGCCGGTCGCTCTCCTGGCGCCGGGCCCTGACCACGCCGGACCCGGCCCGGGCGCGGTACGCGTCCGCGGTGCCCGGCTGGCTGACGGAACTCTTCGAGCCCGACCCGGTCTGAGCCCCCGGTCGGAGCGCGTCGGCGCCCGCCCCGAGGGCCGTCCGCGACACTCCCGGCCCGCCCGGAACCGGCCACGACCTCGACAGGAGCCGTCGACTGTGGTCAGAATCAGCGGGCCGGCGCAGCGCGAGGGACGGGCAGCGTCCGCCCGCCGGCGGTCCGACCCACGGGACAGATCGGGGAAACGTGAAATCCACACTCTCGTCGGCGGGGCTGCGCCGTGCCGCGCGCCGGACCCTGGCCGGCACCGCCGCCACCATCCTCGGCGCCGGCCTCGCGCTGACGGCCGTCACCGGCCCGGCCCACGCCGCCGTCGCGCCGCAGCCCGGCACCTACACCGGCCTGGGCTTCGACGCCTGCACCGCGCCGACCAGCGCGCAGATGCAGGCGTGGCGGGCCCACTCGCCATACCGGGCGGTCGTCATCTACTTCGGTGGCGTCAGCCGCGGCTGCGAGCAGCCCGCGCTCACCGCCGAGTGGGTGGCCGCCCAGACGGCGGCGGGCTGGCACCTCGTTCCGATGTACGTCGGCCTCCAGGCCCCCTGCCTGGCGACCAGCCGGCCGCGCATCGACCCGGCCCAGGCGGCGGCGCAGGGTCGCGCCGAGGCCGATGACGCCGTGGCGCGGGCGGTGGAACTCGGCCTGCCCCGGGAGAGCGTCCTCTTCTACGACATGGAGGACTACGACGGCGGCGACGCGGCCTGCACCAGCGCGGTCCTCACGTTCATGAGCGCGTGGACCGCCCGGCTGCACGACCAGGGCTACCTCTCCGGCTTCTACAGCAGCATGGCGCGCGGCGTCGCCGATCAGGTCGCCGCCTACGACACGCCCGGCTACGTCCGCCCGGACTACCTCGACTTCGCCCGCTGGGACGACGTGGCGACGGTCTCCGACCCGGGCATCCCCGCCGGCCACTGGGCGCCGAAGCGGCGGATCAAGCAGCACGTGGGCCCGCACGACGAGACGTGGGGCGGGGTCACCATCAACATCGACGGCGACTACCTCGACGTCGCCCCGCTGCCGGCCACCCGGTTCGGCGACTTCACCGGCAACGGCTGGTCGGACCTCGGCTACCGCGACCCGGCCACCGGCCAGGTGCACGTCTACGGCGGCAACGGCACCGCCCTCAGCGGCCGGGTGACGCTCGGCGCCGGCTGGAACGGCATGGACGTGATCGTCCGGGCCGGCAACTTCGACCGGGCCGGCGGCGAGGACGTCATCGCCCGCGAGAAGGCGACGGGCTACCTGTGGCTCTACCCGGGCACGGGGTCGGGAATCAGCGGCCGGATCAGGCTGGGCGCGGGCTGGAACAGCGTCCGGGAGATCACCCCGATCGGCGACTACAACCGCGACGGCTACCAGGACCTGCTGGCGGTGCAGAGCTCCACCGGCGCGCTCTACCTCTACCCCGGCACGGGTGGCGGGGCGTTCCCCAGCCGCGTGCTGCTCGGCTCCGGCTGGAACTCGGTGGACGAGCTGAACGCCGGCGGTGACTTCAACAACGACGGCTACCCGGACGTGGTCGCGCGGGAGAAGAGCACCGGCTACCTGTTCCTCTACCCGGGCCGGGCCGGCGCGCCCAACACCCGTACCCAGGTCGGCTCCGGTTGGAACACCATGCGCGACCTCGTCCAGCTCGGCGACTTCGACCGGGACGGCCGGCCCGACATGGTCGCCGTGCAGCAGTCCAGCGGCTACGTCTACCTGTACCGCTGGCTCGGCGCCGGCTGGGCGTCGCCCCTCCGCATCGGCACCGGGTTCGGCGCCATGACGCCGCTGCTCTGAGCGGCCCTGGCCGGGCCCGCCCGCCGTGGGGCGGACCCGGCCGTCGTCGCCGTGGGGTCGGGTGGTCGCCGGCCGGCCCGGGTGGGGGTATCGACAACGGACGGACGTCCCGGCAGAATCGGCGCGCCGGTGTCGAGTCGGAGACGCGTCCGCGCCCGCCCGCCGGCCATCCACGAAACGGGGATCGGGGACTCGTGACGCGCCATTCCGCTCCGCCCGCCGGGCTGCGCCGTACCGCCCGGCGGGCCCTCGCCGCGACGGCGGCCGCGGTGCTCGCCGCCGGTGCCGCCCTGACCGGCGCCGCCGGCCCCGCGCAGGCCGCCGGCTACACCGGGCCGCACCCCGGCGCCTTCACCGGCCTGGGCTTCGACACCTGCACGGCACCGTCGAGCGCCGCGATGAAGGCGTGGCTGGCCTCGCCGTACCGGGCGGTGGGCATCTACATCGGTGGGAACGGCCGGGCCTGCGCACAGCCGAACCTGACCCGGGAGTGGGTGGCCACCCAGGCGGCGGCGGGCTGGCGCTTCTTCCCCCTCTACGTCGGGCCGCAGGCGCCCTGCCGCAGCACCAGCAAGCCGCGCATCGACCCGGCGCAGGCCGCCGCGCAGGGCCGGGCCGCCGCCGACGACGCCGCGGCGCGGGCGCGCGACCTGGGGCTGCCCCGGGAGAGCACGGTCTTCTACAACATGGAGAAGTACCCGGCCGGAGACGCAACCTGCACGGCGGCGGTGCAGACCTTCACCCACGCCTGGACGATCCGGCTGCACGACCACGGCTACTTCTCCGGCTTCTACACCGACGTGGCCTCCGGTGGCCTGGCGGACCAGGTCTCCGCGTACGAGCGGGTCGGCCACGGCAGGCCGGACTACCTGGACTTCGCCCGGTGGGACGGCGTGCAGACCGTGACGGACGAGGCGCTGCCCGAGTCGTACTGGATGCCGAAGCAGCGGATGAAGCAGTACCGGGGCGACCACCACGAGACGTGGGGCGGGGTGACCATCAACGTCGACAGCAACCACCTCGACGTCGCCCCGCTGCCCGCCGCCGGGTTCGGCGACTTCACCGGCAACGGCTGGGCGGACCTGGGCTACCGCGAGCCGGCCACCGGCCGGCTGTACGTCTACGGCGGCAACGGCGTCACCCTGAGCGGTCGACTCTCGCTCGGCGCGGGCTGGAACGGGATGGACGCGATCGTCCGCGCGGGCAACTTCGACCGGGCGGGCGGCGAGGACCTGCTGGCCCGGGAGAAGTCGACCGGCTACCTGTGGTTCTACCCGGCCAACGGCTCCGGCGTGACCACCCGGGTGAAGGTCGGCAGCGGGTGGAACGGCATGCGCGAGATCACGCCCGTCGGGGACTGGAATCGCGACGGCTACCAGGACCTCGCGGCGGTGCAGACCTCCACCGGCGTGCTCTGGCTCTATCCGGGCAGGGGCACCGGCTTCGGCAGCCGGGTCGCGCTCGGCGGCGCCGGCTGGAACGCACTGGACGAGCTGAACGGCGGCGCCGACTTCACCGGCGACGGACGCCTCGACCTGCTCGCCCGGGACAAGGCCACGGGCCGCCTCCACGTCCACCCGGGTGGCCCGGACGGGCTCCTCGGCACCCGGCTCGACGCGGGTGCCGGCTGGGGCGGGATGCGGGACCTGGTCCAGCTCGGCGACTTCGACCGGAACGGCCGGCCCGAGCTGATCGCGGTGCAGCAGTCGACCGGCAACGTGCTGCGGTACCGGTGGAACGGCGGCGGATGGCTCACCCCCGCCCGGCTGGGCAGCGGGTTCGGGGCGATGCAGCCGCTGCTCTGAGCCGCCCGACCGGGCCCGTCGCGCGGGGCGGGCCCGGAAGTCGGACAGGCGGTGCGACGCGCGTGCGTGGAAGTTCTGCAATTTGCACGTGGCCCACGTCACTCCAGGTCGCCCCTCGTTGGGCAGGGCATGGACGTCTTCTCCCGAACGTTCCTCCCCGCCGCCGCCGAGGCCGGGCTCGCGGTGCAGACCGCCAGTCGGCACATGCCGGTCTTCCGCCGCTGCGTCGGTTCCGGCGACGCCACCATCCTGGTCACCCGGTGCAGCCGGCCCGACCGCCCGGTGGCCGGCGAGTACCTCCTCCTGCTGACCCACCGGCGGCTGGTCGTCACCCAGCAGACCCGGGTCCTGCACCGGCTGCGCCTGCACCTCAACACCGAGCTGCGGGAACTCAGCAACGTCACCTGGAGTCCCGACCCGCGCCTGCACTCGGTCGAACTGGCCGCCACCGCGATCGACGGGATCCGCGAGCGGTTCCTCATCCGCACCCGGCACCCGAAGCAGGTGTGGCAGCTCGACGCGCTGCTCAACCACGCCTTCCGAACCCGGCTGCGGACGCCGCGGGAGCGGATCGTCGCCACCATCGGCGAGGTGCCGGCGGTCGCGCGCCCCGCCGCGTTCCGTCCCGCCGTGGTGCGCTGACCGCCTTCTTACCGAACCCGAACATCCGCTGACCCGCCCCGCGCCGCGGCGTCGGCAATCATGGGTCGGTGACCGTCGACGCCCCGGCCCGCGGGCTCGTCCTCGTGGTGGAGGACGAGCCGGCCATCGCCGACCTGGTCCGGCTCTACCTGACCCGGGACGGGTTCGGCGTACACCTGGAACGGGACGGCGCCGCCGGCCTGGCCGCCGCGCGCCGGCTGCGCCCGGTGGCCTGCGTCCTCGACATCGCGCTGCCTGGCCTGGCCGGCACCGAGGTCTGCCGGCGGCTGCGGGCGGCCGGCGACTGGACCCCGGTCATCTTCCTCACCGCCCGCGACGACGAGGTGGACCGCGTCGTCGGGCTGGAACTGGGCGCGGACGACTACGTCACCAAGCCGTTCAGCCCTCGCGAGCTGGTCGCCCGGGTGCGGGCGGTGCTGCGGCGCACCGCCGGAGCGTCCGAGGCGACGGGCCGCCCCCGGGTCGTCGGCGCGGTGACGCTCGACCCGGGCCGGCGCACCGTGACCGTCGCGGGCGCCCCGGTGCAGCTCACCTCCACCGAGTTCGACCTGCTGGCACACCTGATGGCCCGGCCGGGCCGGGTCTTCACCCGGGAGGAGCTGCTCGCCGGGGTGTGGGGGTACGCGGCGCACGCCGGCACCCGCACCGTCGACGTGCATGTCGCGCAGGTCCGCGCGAAGCTCGGCGCGGCCAGCGTCATCCGCACGCACCGGGGCGTCGGGTACGCCGCCGATGGCTGAGCCCACCGTCGCGCCGCCGGTGGTCGGCCCGCCGGCACCGCCCCGCCCCGGCCGTACGCTGACCTCCCGCGCGGTGCTGGTCACCTGCGCGGTCGCCCTGGTGTCGGTGCTGGTCACCGCGATCGTCGCGGTACCCCTGGCGGTGCGCGGCGTGGAGCGGCGCGACCAGGAGGCGCTGGCCGCCCAGGCCCGGCTCGCCGCCGAGGTGCTGCGGCCCCGGCTGGAGACCGGGCGGACCGGCGACGAGGAGCGCCTCGTCCGCCAGTTGCGTGCCCAGGGCGTCGACGCGTACCTCATCCGGAGCGGGGTGCCCGACCGGCCCGGTCTGCCGTCGCGGGTGGTGCGGCGCGTCGCCGAGGGGCGCAACGTCTCGACCCGCCGGCCCCTCGACGGGCGGCGGACCCTGATCGAGGGGCGCGCCCTGCCCGGCGGCGACGGGGTGGTGCTGACCCGGTACCGGACCACCGCCCCGTGGCGGCAGGTGCTGCCCAGCCTCTGGCTGCCGCTGCTGGCCGGGCTGGCCGCCGGGGTGGTCGCCGGGCTGTTGTTGGCCCGCCGGCTGGCCCGGCCGATCCGGCGCGCCGCCGACGCCGCCGCGCGGCTGCGCGCGGGGGACCGGACGGTACGCGTGCCGGTGGAGCCGCCCGACGAGGTGGCCGACCTGGCGTACGCGCTGAACGGGCTGGCCGCCGCGCTGGCCACGAGCGAGGGCCGACAACGGGAGTTCCTGCTCTCCGTCTCGCACGAGCTGCGCACCCCGCTGACCGCGATCCGGGGCTACGCCGAGGCGCTGGCGGACGGGGTGATCGTGGCGGCGGACGCGGCGGAGACCGGCCGCACCGTGCTCGCCGAGGCGGAGCACCTGGACCGGCTGGTCAGCGACCTGCTGGCGCTGGCCCGGCTGGAGGCCGCCGACTTCCCGCTGGAACCGGTCCCGGTGGATCTGGCCCGGCTGGCCGCCGACGCCGGCCGCACCTGGGCCGGCCGGTGCGCGGCGGTGGGGGTGCCGTTCCGCGCCGAGGTTCCCGAGCTGCCGGTGCCGGCGTACACCGACCCGGGGCGGATCCGGCAGGTGGTGGACGGGCTGCTGGAGAACGCGCTGCGCGTCGTACCGCCCGGGGCGCCCGTCGTGCTCACGGTCCGGGCGGCCGGCGCGGACCCGGCGGCGGGCGGCGTCGTCGAGGTCCGCGACGGCGGGCCCGGCTTCACCGACGACGACCTTGCGGTGGCGTTCGAGCGCGGCGCCCTGCACCAGCGCTACCGGGGGGTGCGCAAGGTGGGCAGCGGGTTGGGGCTGGCGCTCGCCGCCGGCCTGGTCCGCCGGCTCGGTGGGGAGATCACGGCCGGGCACGCCCCGGAGGGCGGGGCCGCGTTCACCGTCCGGCTGCCTCCGGATCCTTACCGGACCCGAACATCGGCCTGACCCTCCGCTCGCCGAAGGGCGCGAGGCTGGGCTCCACGCACGGACGAGAGGGAGACTCATGGCACGTTGGGGAATCGCCACCGGCACGCTGCTCACGGCGGTCGCGCTGGGGCTCGGCGGGTGTGGCGCGGCCGAGGTGGCGGGTCAGCCGGCCCGCGACACCGGCGTCGAGGTCGTCGCGGCGCTCGGCGCGGAGGGTCAGGCGCTCGCCGCGCTGGGCTTCGACGCCGGCGACCTGGACGTCGACACCGTGGCCGCCCCCGCCTCGCCGGCGCCGCCGGCCGCGACCGGGGAGAAGCCGCGGCGCGAGCGGGCGGAGGAGGGGCGCGAGCGCCGGAAGGCCCGGGTGCTGCTGCGGCGCGACACCCTGCACGGCGAGGCCGTGGTGAAGACCAGGGACGGCGGCACGAAGACGATCGCCGTGCAGCGCGGCCAGGTGACCGCGGTCGACGACGACTCGATGACCGTCAAGTCCACCGACGGCTTCACCATGACCTGGACCTTCGGCGACAAGCTGCGCGTCGTCGAGCGGCGCACCACGATCCGGTCGACCGACATCAAGGTCGGCACCACGGTCGGGGTGGCTGGCGCCAAGGACGGCGACAACGGCATCGCACGACTGATCGTCGTCCCCGTCGGGCAGCGGTAACCGTCGCGCTCATCCGGGTCGGACGCCCGGAGCGGCCGTCCCCGCGGGGGAGACGGCCGCTCCGCTCGCGGAGAGTGCGGTGTACGGCGGGTGCGGCCCGCCGTCCCCGGCGGGGGGATCGACCCCGACCGCCCGAGCCGGGAACGGCGGGCCACACCCGGCTCAGTACACCCGGGAGCCGATGAAGTCGTCGTGGCCGTAGCCGACCGGGTTGGCGAAGTTGCGGGACTCGAACGACCACTGCTGGCGGGTGCTGGTGGAGCAGGTCGCCAGCCGCAACCGCGGGGTGCCCAGCCACGGGTTGTCGAACGCCAGGCAGAGGTTGGTGTTGCCGGCCGCCTTGATCTGGTTGCCGGCCAGCACGAACTGCTGGTTGGCGCCGCCGTGGCAGTCGTGGATGTTGACGGCCGTACCGGAGCTCAGCGTGCCGCCCGAGACGTCCAGGCAGCGGTCGTGGGACAGCTCCGAGTGCAGCGACTGCCGGGCCGGGTCGTACCAGAAGCCCTGGTTGCGCCCGCCGTGGCAGCCGTACGACTGTTGCGGTGTGCCGTTGCGCGAGTCGTACCCCTTGCCGTCCACGCAGGTGCCGGTGGCGGCGTTGCGCAGCTGCTTGAACTCGAACAGCCCCGGGTAGAGCACGCCGTTGCCGGTGCTGGCCGGGTCGACGCAGGTGGCGCGCTGCTGCCCGGCGTTCCAGAACTGGGTGACGCACTGGGCGAACATGCCGTGCCCCCGCTTGTTCGGGTGGAACGACTGCCGCGCCGCGTTCTCGTCCCAGACGCCGATCTCGATGTAGAGGCCGCGCACGGCGGGGTTGTCGGTGCACACCTCGTGCCCGTGGAACAGCCGGCTGGCGTCGAGGTAGCGGGTGCCGGTGTTGGTCGCCGCCGCCCGCAGCGCCGACTCGAACAGCGGCACCGCCTTGTTCCGGGCGAACGCCGCGTCGGCCAGGTAGAGCAGGCAGCCGCCGGCGTACCAGCCGGGGAAGTTCGGGTTGTCCTCGACGTCCGGGCTGCCGGGGCTCGGGTACGACATGAGCACCAGCTCGTAGTCCGACCGCAGGTAGCCGGCGTCGGTCATGGTCTGCCGGATGTCGGTGAGCGCGTCCTCGACCGCCTGCCGGCTGCCGTCGGTGCGGACCGTCCACTGGTCGGTGTAGGTGGGGTAGCAGGGGCCCTGGAAGAAGACCCGGCGGATGGTGCAGTCGGTGGCGACCGGGCCGAACTGGATCGTGCCGTCGCCGTTCGCGCCGACCACCACCCAGATCAGCTTGATGTGCGTGTTGCGCGCCTTGATCGCGAGGTGGTCGCCCTGGTTCAGCTCGTTGTGCTGGGTGGGCCCGCCCCGGATCAGGTTCCACGGCGTCGCCCCGGAGCAGGCGATGTTGTACTTCTCGTCGGCGGGGATGCCGGTGCGGAAGACCGCCTGGTCGTACGAGCGGTCGCACCAGTTGCCGGGTTCGTGGGTGCCGGGGACGTAGTTGCCCACCCCCTCGCCCGAGATCTCGCTGTCGCCCATGGTGATCAGCGCGGTGCGGCGCTGCTCGATGGGGCGGACGGCGGGCGCGCCGTAGAGCGCGGTGGCCTCGGCGGCGCGGATCGCCTCCAGGTTGCTGGGGAGTGGCTGGATGGCCGGACGGTCGGCCGCGGTGGCGGGGGAGGCCGTTCCGGCGAGCATCGGCAGGACGAGAGCCGCGGCGGCGACGGCGGTGAGCACCCGTCGTCGGGTCGCGCGTTCGCGCCTGGCAGGGGAACCACGCATCGACGCACTCCTTTCGGCTCGATCGCGGGACGTCGATCGAGTTACCAGAAGGTAGCCCCGACTTCGAGAGATGTGAATGCGTCTCGGAATCCTTGCGCGCGGAGTGCAGAACCGGGCGATCCAGGCAAGCCGGGCGGTGCCGCGGCAGGCGGGTCAGCGCCCGGGCGGCAGGGCGTAGCCCGCGTAGCCCCGGAACTCGACGCGCCAGCCCGCCGGCACCAGCTTCACGCACGCCGGCCGGTTGCCGGTGCAGACGATCGCGTCCACCGAGGCCGGGTCGGCCGGCGGGCGGTCGGGCAGCACGGACTGCAGCGCCACCAGCTCCGGCGGGCGGCCGTCCGCGTCGCGCAGCAGCAGCCACCAGGGGTACTCCCAGTTGTCGTTCTGCTGCACCAGGCCGATCCGGCGGGCGCCCGTCGCGCGGACCGCGTCCGCCGCCCAGCGGAACTCCTCCGCCCACTGGGGACGCCGCAGGAACCGGGTCTCCCACTCGGAGGTGGTGAAGACCGAGCCCGCGCCGACCAGCCGGCGCGGGAAGCCGTACGACACCGCGAGCACCCCGGCCAGCGCGGACGTGGCCAGCACGGTCACCGCGAGCCCGGCCGCCACCGGTCGGCGGCCCGCCGCGCCACCGTCCCGCACGGCCGCCCGGCGGCGGAACAGCGCGTCGAGCCAGAGCCCCGCCAGCGGTACGGCCAGCGCCAGCGCGTAGAGCAGCAGGCGGTTGCCCCACGGCTGCCACTTGACCATGGCGGTGTGCAGCAGCACGGCCACCACCACGACCACCGCGTACGCGCGCAGCGGCCCTGCCTGCGCCGGGCTGACCCGGCCCGGTCGGGCCAGCGCGAACGCCGCCCCGACCAGCGCCAGCGCCCCGGCCAGCGGGAAGGCCACCCGGTCCTCGTCCGGATACCAGGACGGCACCGGGAACCGCTCCTGCCCGAAGGTGATGGCCCGGTCCTGGGGGTCGACGCCGATCAGCTCGGCGCCGGCGACGATCGCCCCGGCGCCCGCCCGGCGCAGCGGCGCGAGTGGGGTGTCGAACGCCGTGTGCGCGATGCGCAGCGCGTTGACCAGCACCGAGGGCGGGTCGTGCCGTTCCATGGGGACGGACTCGCGCAGCCGGGGCGGGCCGAGCGGGTGCCCGAACTCGGCGGTCACCCGGGCCAGGAACGGCCCGACCACCACCGCCGCGACCAGCAGGATCAGCACCGACCCGGTCACCGTCCGGGCCACCTGGCGGCCCGGCCGGAGGCCGCCGGGTGCGGCGACCCCACGGACGCCACCGGCAGCCGGGCCGCCCGCCGCGCCGCCCCGCTCCGGAGCTGACCCGGCACCCTGCGGCGTCGCCCCGGCTGGTGCCGCGCCGGCCCGCGCCAGCCGGAGCTGGGCGAGCCCCCAGAGCACCAGCAGCGGCCCGACCGCCATCAGGCCGTTGGTCTTGGTCACCGCGGTCAGCCCTGTGGCCGCCCCCAACCCGAGCATCGTCCCGACCCCGGTGCGCCGACCCAGCCCGTCCAGCGCCAGCGTGGCCGCGCAGGCCACCCAGGCGGCGCAGACCAGGTCGGTCTGGGTGCTGGTCGCCTGGAGCGTCACCATCGGCGTGGTGGCCAGCACGAACGCCGTCAACAGCTGGGCGCGGCGGCCCCCGCCGAGCTGGGCGGTGATCCGGGTCGCCGCCAGCAGGACGCCGATCCCGGCGGCCCACTGCACGAGGTGGTGCAGCGCGTCCCCGCCGGTGAAGAGGCGCAGGTGCAGCAGCAGGTACTCGGCACCGGGCGGGATGGTCACCTGGCGGTGGATGGCGGTGGGCCAGAAGTCGAGGTCGCCCTGGGCCACCCAGTGCTCCACCTTCGGCAGGTGGTACGTCTGCGAGTCGAAGTTGTTCGGCTCGGCCAGCAGGGCGATCAGCAGCTCGACCAGGAGCAGCCCGCCGACCGTGCCGGCGAGCAGCCGCTCGCCCCGCCCCGCCGTACGCCAGGCGTCGGCCGGACGGGCCGACCAGCGGGGACGGCGGGCCGCGGCGGCACCCGGCGCGCCGGATGCCGGCGGCGGCTCCGGGGCGCCGGGGGCCGGGCCGGTGGTCGCGCCGACCAGGGCGCGGCGCGGCGCGGCGACGGCCTGCGCCGGCGGCGACGAGCCCCGCGCCGCACCGGCGGCGCTCGCCCGCCGGGCGGCGTCCCGGCGGCGACGCCGCCCGGCGGCCGCCACCGAGGCGGCGAGGAAGAGCAGCCAGGCGACGGCGAACGCCGGCAGGGTGAGCAGCCGCAGCGCGCCGAGCACCTCCACCGTGAGCACCGCGAACGCGCCCGTGACCAGGGCGGCCCGGACCAGCGCGAGGCGCAGCGGCGCCACGGTCTCCGTGGTGGGCCGCAGGGCGACGGTGAGCAGTCCGATCGTGGCGACGGGGGCCAGGGCGAGCGGGTAGCCGGCTGCCGACATGGCGGAAGTAAACACCATCTTCCTGGGGCCGCCACGGTCGATGCCCGCGGTGCTGGTCGCCGCGTCGCTGACCAGCCAGGCTAGGCTAGGGCCGACGTATTGTCGCCACCGTGGAGATTCCCGTGAAGCTCTCGATCCTCATGCCGGTCTACAACGAGGAAGAACGCATCGCGGATGCTCTCAAGCAGGCATTGGCGGTCGACTACCCGTGCGAGATCGAGCTGGTCGTGGTCGACGACGGCAGCCGGGACGGCACCGGTGAGATCCTCGGCCGGGCCGACGACGCGCGCCTGCGGGTCATCACCCACCAGCGCAACGCCGGCAAGGGCGCGGCCATCAAGACGGCGGTCGACAACGCCGAGGGCGACTACATGGTCATCCTCGACGCCGACCTGGAATACGACCCGCAGGACATCCCCAAGCTGCTCGACCCGGTGCTCGACGGGCGGGCCACGGTGGTCTACGGCAACCGCACCTTCGGCAGCCACAGCGCCTACAGCTTCTGGTACGTGATGGGCAACAAGGGCGTCACGATGGCGGCGAACGTGCTGTTCAACTCCTACATCGGCGACCTGGAGACCTGCTTCAAGCTGATGCCGATCGAGCTCTACCGCTCGCTCGACGTCCGCTCGCGCGGCTTCGGCATGGAGGCGGAGGTGACCGGCAAGCTGCTGCGCCGCCGGATCCGCCCCTACGAGGTGCCGATCAGCTACCGCGCGCGGGGCCGCGAGGAGGGCAAGAAGATCACCTGGAAGGACGGCGTCGAGGCGCTCTGGATCCTCGGCCGCGAGCGCACCCGCCGCCGCCCCCTGGGCGCCCCGACCCGCTGACCCCGGGGCTCGTCAGCCGCGCGCCAGCGCCGGCTCCAGGAACCCGCTGACCGAGCGGCGCAGCCCGGCGGCGTCCAGGCCGTGCCAGCGGGTGTGGTCCTCGGCCGACCCGTAGCGGCGCAGATCCTCGCGTCCCACGCCGAGCGCCAGCAGCCGGTGCGGCCGGTCGGCCAGGGCCGCCGACACCACCCGCGCGGACGTGCCGGCCAGGTAGGGCTCGACCAGGATCACCGCCGTGCCCGCCAGCGACCGCAGGCCCGCGATGTCGAACGGCCGGGGCCGGTGGGTGTACGCCACCGTGACGCCAAGGTCGGCCACCGCCGCCAGCGCCGCGTCCAGCACGGGGCCGACCGCGACCAGCAGCGGCGCGCCCGGCCCCGCGTCCCGAAGCACCCGCAGCGCGCCGTCGCCGCCGTACGGCCGGTCGTTGTGCAGCGTGGAGAGTCGCAGGTACGCCGACCCGCCGGCGGCCACCGCGTCGCGCAGCAGCGCCGGCACCTCGTCGGGGTGGCCGGGTACGTGCACGGTCCAGCCGTGCAGGGCGTCGACCAGCGACACGTCGGCCGGCGACAGGTGGGTGCGCCCGGCGGCCGCCCGGTCGTACGACGCGCCGACGCTGACCAGCACCGCGCTCGCGCCCTGGTGGTCCAGGTCCAGCTTGAGCTGCTCGTACGCGCGCTCCACCAGGAACGGGGCGTAGGTGTGCACGATCGGCCGCAGCCCGGTCAGGGCGAGCCCACCGGCCACGCCCACCATCAGCTGCTCCCGGATGCCGACGTTGAGCACCCGGTCCGGGTGCCGCCGCGCGGCCGGCGCGAACGCGGCGGCGGAGATGTCGGCCAGCACCAGCGCCGTACGCGGATCCTCCGCCAGCAGGGCGGTGGTGGTGTCGATGAAGCGGTCCCGCACGGTCATTCCCCCTGGTCGACGACCGCGACGACGACGTGCGGCCGATGGTTGTCCTGCCCGGTCAGGGCGGTGTGCAGGGCGTCGTGGTCGCGCCCGTCGACGGTGGCGGCGGTCCAGCCGTTGACGGTGAACCGGGCCGCCGCGCCACCCGGCCAGCCGTGCGTGGCGGAGCCGTTGTCGATCACGATGGCGGTCAGGTTGCCCAGGCCGGTCGTCCCCGCGTACGCGATCGCCTCGTGGTTGGAGCCCTCGTCCAGCTCCGCGTCGCCGAGCAGCACGAAGACCCGGGGCGTGAGCAGGCCCTGGGCGCGCAGCCCGAGCGCGGTGCCCACGCCGAGCCCGAGCCCGTGCCCGAGCGAGCCGGAACCGATCTCGACCCCCGGCACCAGCGTCCGGTCGGGGTGGTCGCCGAGCCGGCTGTCGGGCCCGCCCTGGTCGTCCAGCCAGTCGGCGGGGACGAAGCCCTTGGCGGCGAGCACGGCGTAGTAGCCGGCGACGGCGTGCCCCTTGGAGAGCAGGAAGCGGTCCCGCTCGGGGGCCTCGACGGTCTCCGGGGTGATCCGCAGGATCCGGTCGTAGAGCACCCAGAGCACGTCGACCGTGGAGCGGACGTTGGCACCGAAGTCCCGGCCCGCGCGGACCCGCTCGTACAGCGGCGCGACGGGACCCGGCAGGGGCGGCGTGGTCGGGTCGCGGGGCGGCGGGGCGGTCGCCAGCCGACCCGCCTTGGCGGTCGTCGTGGTCATGCCGCTAGCCTGCAAGTTAAAGTCGGCTTCAACTCAAGGCGACGTGATGCACGAGTCACTGACCATCGGCCAACTCTCCACCCGCAGCGGCGTGGCCCCCTCGGCGCTGCGCTACTACGAGCGGCTCGGGCTGATCCAGGCCGAGCGCACGGGCGGCAACCAGCGCCGGTACGCCCGCACCGAGCTGCGCCGGGTCGCGTTCATCCGGATCTCCCAGCAGGTCGGCATCTCGCTCGAGGAGATCCGGGAGGCGCTGGAGTCGCTGCCGGCCTCCCGTACCCCCAGCGCGGAGGACTGGGCGCGGCTCTCCGCGGCCTGGCGGGAGCGACTCAACGAGAAGATCCGGCTGATGACGAAGCTGCGCGACGACCTCGACGGCTGCATCGGCTGCGGCTGCCTGTCCCTGCGGCGCTGCACCCTCTACAACCCGGAGGACTCGCTCTCCGGGGAGGGCCCCGGCGCCCGGCTGATGCTCCCCCGCCTGGCCACGGACGCGGCGCCGACCGCCTGACGCGCCCGTCGCCCCGGCGCGCCGGGGCGACCGTGCCGGCGGGGCGGGTCCGGGCGGGTGCCGGGCTCCGGCGCCGGCCGGATCGCGGGTCAGCCGAGGGTGAGCAGCACCTTGCCGACGTGGTCGCTGGTCTCGACCAGGCGGTGCGCCTGCGCCGCCTCGGCGAGCGGTAGCCGGCGGTCCACGATCGGCCGGACCGCCCCGGCCTCGACCAGCGGCCAGACCTGCTGGCGGACGCCGCGGACGATCTCGGCCTTCTGGTCCAGCGGCCGGGACCGCAGCGCGGTGGCCGCGACCGTGCCCCGCTTGGCCAGCAGCGCGCCGAGGTCCAGCTCGCCCCTGCGGCCGCCCTGCATGCCGATCACCACCAGCCGCCCGTCGGCGGCCAGCGCCGCCACGTTCCGGGACAGGTAGGCGGCGCCCATGATGTCGAGGATGACGTCGGCGCCCCGGCCGTCGGTGACCCGCCGGACCTCCTCGACGAAGTCCTGTTCGCGGTAGTCGATCGTGTGCGCCGCGCCCAGCTCGCGCAGGCGCTCGTGCTTCGCCGCCCGGGCGGTCACGACCACCGTGGCGCCGAGTGCTACCCCGAGCTGGACCGCGAAGGTGCCGATCCCGCTGCCCCCGCCGTGCAGCAACAGCGTCTCGCCCTTCGCGAGCCGGGCGAGCTGCACCACGTTCGACCAGACCGTGCAGGCCACCTCGGGCAGCGCCGCCGCGTCGACCAGGTCGACCCCGGCCGGCACCGGCAGCAACTGCCCGCCCGGCACGGCCACGCGCTCCGCGTAACCCCCGCCGGCCAGCAGCGCGCAGACCTCCTGGCCGACCTTCCAGCCGGTCACGTCGGGCCCGATCGCGCTGATCACGCCGGAGCACTCCAACCCGGGGTACGCGGGCGCGCCCGGCGGCGGCGGGTAGTGCCCCTGCCGTTGCAGCAGGTCCGCGCGGTTCACCGCGGTGGCCCGCACGTCGACGACCACCTCGCCGGGGCCGGGCTCGGGGTCGGGCACCTCGCTCCAGACCAGTGCGTCGGGTCCGCCGGGCTCCGGGATCGTCATCGCGCGCATGCCCTGTGTCTACCCCACCCGCCCGTCGGTCCACGCCCGGGCCAGGATCTCGTCCACCGTCCGCGCCGGGGTCTGCGCGGAGGTGTCCAGCCACAGCCCGATCCGGGGCGTCTCCGCGCGGAACCGTGCGTCGAGGTCGGCCACCGGCCAGCCGCCGTAGCCGGTCTTGTCCCGGGCCTCCTCGCGGGCGGCGACGGCCTCGGCGTTCGGGGCGAGCACGACCACCGCCAGCGGCCGGTGCCGGATCCGGTCGACCATGGCCGGCAGGTCCGCGCCGAGGATCACGTCCTGGAGCACCACGGTGAAGCCGGCGGTCGCGTAGCCGTCCGCCGCCGCCGCGGCGAGGTCGTAGCGCAGCCGCAACTGCCGCCACGCCTCCTCCGACGGCTCGGCGCTCATCTCCTCCCGGCCGCTCACCACCATCCGCCGGAAGACGTCCCCGCGCAGGTGCACGGAACGGGGCAGCCGCCGGGCCAGCGCCTCGGCCACAGTGGACTTGCCGGCGGCCATGATGCCGGTGATCAGCACGACAGACGGGGTCTCCCACATGCCGTCGATCATGTCAGCGCGGCTGCCGTGCCCGCTCGCCCGGTGCGCCCTCGTGGCAGACTAGGGACGGTCGCGTACCCCTGCGGGGCGCGGTCCGGGAGGGTTCGCCTAGTGGCCGATGGCGCTGGTCTTGAAAACCGGTAAGGGCAGCGATGTCCTTCGTGGGTTCGAATCCCACACCCTCCGCTCCCTGGGCGGCAGCACCGTCCCTTGGCCGGCGCTTGCGCTGGCCAAGGGACGGTGTGGCGTCTGCTCGGGTGGTTTGTCCGCTCTCAGTGGCTCCCGCTCCGGCTCACTGGTCGTGCCGTGCGCCCGCCCGGCCGGACTACGCCTGCTCGGCCGGTGCAGCCACCGGCGCCGGGTGGCTGGAGGTGGCCGTCGGCTGCAGGTGATTCACCTCGCTCGTCACCCCGGCAGCCGACAGGCGGTCGGTGATCCGGCGCCAGTCGGGGTCGTCGTCGAGCCGGGCCGCGGCCCGGGACCACTGCTCCCCGTCTTCGAACACCGCCAGCGACACCACGAAGCGGCCGTCGCGCACCGGTAGTCGCGGGAACGTGTTCTGCGCCGGCTCGGTGCGCCACATGGCCACCGGTACGCCGAGAACCCGCTGGAGAACCGCGTGCCCGGCGGTGGCCAGCCACGCCTCCGGGCCGGCGTCGGCCGGCAGCGACCACACCTGGGCGACCGCCCAGGTCGGGTCAGCCGTCGGTCCCGGCTGCCCGGGGGCCACCGGCCTCCCCGGACGGTGCGCCGGCTCGGTCGAGCGCAGCAGGAGCACGTCATCGCTGTCGATCATTGTGGCGTTGGCCGCGTCGCGGTGCGCCTGCCACACCGGCCCGAAGTAGAAGGACTCCAGCGCCTCGCGGCGCTGGTCCATCGAGGCGAAGCCGCGGAACCAGACGAACCGGTCGGGGTCGTCCCGATCCCGGAACTGCCCGCCCAGCCGCATCCCGGCCTGCTCCTGGCCCGCGACGAACCATGGCTGGAAGACCCGTTGCAGCTCGTCGAAGTGGCCGGGTCGCAGCGCGTAGCGCCGCATCTCCACCACGGCACAGCTCGCGAAGTCGGAGGATCGCACGTCAGCCCCTTATCTGTAACAGGAAGTGTTACGTATTATCGTGATGGGGACCAGAAGCGCAACCCCGGACGGAGACGCCATGGCCGGCAACAGTCGTCTCACCGTGGCCGTTCATGCCCTGTGCTGGCTCGCGCTGGCAGAACGGCACGGACACACCGGGCTGACCAGTGACCAGATCGCCGCCAGCCTGGACAGCAATCCGGCCGCCGTCCGCCGCGCCCTCGGCCCACTGCGCGATGCAGGGCTGGTCACCACCGACGTCGGTCCCGGTGGCGGGTGGTCGCTGGGGGCGCCAGCCGCCGGCATCACCCTTGCCGACGTGTACGCCGTCGTCGAGCCGGGGGCGGTGTTCGCGCTGCACCCGCATCAGCCCCGCCAGGACTGTCCGGTGGGGTACGGCATCGCGCCGGTCCTGGACGACATCTACGACCGCGTGGCCCGGGCCGTCGCCGGCGAGTTGTCCCGGCACACGATCGGCGACGTGCTCGACACGCTGCTGCGGCGGCACCCGCTGCCCGTTCCGTGGGCCGGTGTGCCGCTACCGCGCAGCGCCTGATCGCTGACCCCGGCCCTCGCCCCCGATCAAGGTTGGCACGCGGCGTGGCCGGCTCGGCCCGATCCAGCATGATTGTCGCCGTGCGCTATTTGATCCCTCACCCCGACGCAGTGGCCGAGCTTGGCGATCTGGACGTCGCGCTGTACGACGGCACTCAACCCCTGCCCGAAGACCTGGACGACGTCGAGTTCTACGCGGTCCCGTACGGGATCATCGATCCGCGCTTCTGCGAGCCGATCGCCCGGATGCCCCGGCTCAGGGTGGTGCAGACGGTGACCGCCGGTTACGACCATGTCCTGCCGTACCTGCGGCCCGGCGTGACTCTGGCCAACGGCCGGGGCGTGCACGACGCGGCCACCGCCGAGCTGGCCGTGGCGCTCACCCTCGCCGCCCGGCGCCGGCTGCCGGACTTCGTCCGGGCGGGGAGCGAGGGCCGCTGGGTCTCGGGTTGGTCGACCGGGCTGGCTGACGCCCACGTGCTGATCGTCGGTTACGGCTCGATCGGCGCCGCGATCGAGCGCCGGCTCGCCGGGTTCGAGGTGGAGATCAGCCGGGTGGCACGGAGCGCCCGCCCCGGCGTACGGCCGGTCTCCGAGCTTCCGGAGATGCTGCCACGAGCGGATGTGGTCATCCTGGCCACGCCGCTGACCCCGGAGACCGAGGGCCTGGTGGACAAGGACTTCCTCGCCGGGATGGCCGACGGCGCCCTGCTGGTGAACGTGTCACGGGGGCGGGTGGTGGACACCGAGGCGCTGCTCGCCGAGCTCGGCGCGGGCCGGCTGCACGCCGCCCTGGACGTCACCGAACCCGAGCCGCTGCCCGCCGACCACCCGCTGTGGTCGGCGCCGAACGTCCTGATCAGCCCGCACGTCGGCGGCCTGACCGCCGCGTTGGCGCCCCGGGCCCGCCGGCTGCTGGTCGACCAGGTCCGGCGGTACGCGGCGGGCGAGCCGCTCGCGAACGTCGTCCTCGGGCCGTGACCCTCGGATTCCGCCGGGGGTAGGGGCAGCCACGTCCCTGATGGGTTCGACCCCCACATCCGCCGCCGACCACCACAACGCCCCTGACCTTCCTGAACGCTGGCCAAGGGGCGTCGTGGTGTGGCGGTTGGGTGGTGCGGTCAGTAGTCCAGGAGAAGGGGCTGACGGTGCTTGGTCGCGGTCTCGGCGAGATCGAGCATCACCGCGAGGCCGAACCGTGCGACCTCCACCAGTGTCGGGTCGTCGGTGAACAGCCCTCGCCGCAGCTCGGCCGGGTCGTACCCGGCGAGGACACCGGCTCGTTCGTCCAGCAGGCGCAGCTCCGCGACCAGCCGATCGGTCGAACCCATCCGGGTCGGCTGCCCCGTCGGTCGGGATGCCTCGAACACGAGCGGATCCTCGGCGAGCGGCAACCACCACTCCACCCCGGACAGCAGACTGAGGTAGCGCTCGGGCTGTGCCGAGGCCGCCTGGTACGCGGGAGCGTCGGCGAACTCGCGCGCGCTGTCCTGCTTGTCCCGGGGGCTCGGACACAGGTCCGGACGCTCGTCGTACGCGGCGAGCAGCAGGACGGCGCCGAACCCGTCCCAGTCGGGCTTGTCGGTCCAGTACGGCTGGGACGGGTCCTCCGGCCAGTCCACGGGGCCGCCGAGCGCCTCCCCGAGCCACTGTTGCCACTCTCGTACGGCGCTCTGGACCATGTCCGGGTCGGTCTCCCCGTCCTCCTCCTCGTGCGCCCGGAGGACGCGCACGTCGTACCCCTCGCGCGCGCCGATCTGCTGGGTGATGGTCAGCCAGTCACCGAGGTGGTAGCGGGTCAGCGGTCCGACGTAGAGATCAAGGCCCATGGGGAGGCATTCTGGCGCACCGGCACGCCACGTCTCGACCCCGTCCGAAGTCGTCGGGCCGCCGGGCCCTTCCGGTTCGAGCACGGGCGTTCGCGGGGTATGAAGGGCGGAGGACAATCCCGCTCACCGGAAGGACCCGTCCCGATGACCCTGGAACGACCGATCGCCCCGGACCCGTACGAGCTGCTGCCGACCGTGTCGTCGTTCACCCTGACCAGTGACGACGTGCAGAACGGCGAGCCGATGGACGCCGCGTACGCCCATGGCAGCGTCGGGGGCGACAACATCTCGCCGCAGCTGGCCTGGTCCGGCTTCCCGGCCGAGACCAAGGGCTTCGTGGTGACGTGCTTCGACCCGGACGCGCCGACGGGCAGCGGGTTCTGGCACTGGGTCGTGGTCAACCTGCCGGCGAGCGTGACGCGACTGCCGCGGGGAGCGGGGGCGGAGGATCTCGGCGGCGGCTTCACGGTCCGCAACGACTACGGCGATCAGGGCTACGGCGGCGCCGCCCCGCCGCCCGGCGACCGCCCGCACCGCTACGTCTTCGCCGTGCACGCCCTCGACGTGGAGCGCCTCGACGTCACCCCCGAGGCCACCCCCGCCTACGTCGGCTTCAACCTGGCCTTCCACACCCTGGCCCGCGCCGTGATCCGCCCCACCTACCAACTCAAGGACTGACCCCGCTCTCCCGCCCCGCGATCTCGCACGCGCTGCCCCGGCACAGGGGGCGAAAGCCGCGGCACGAGGGCCGGCAGTGCGAGATCGCGGGGCGGGGACGGGTCAGGAGGGGACGCGGGCCACGGCGAAGACGGACTGGCCGAACGGCGGGCGGACGCGCTGCTCGGCCGCCTTGGTGGCGGGGAGCACGAGGGTGTCGTAGACCTTGACCATCGGGCCCTCCTTCGGCATCAGCCGGAAGACCTTGGTCGCCATGAAGTAGCCGATCAGGCCGAGCGCGTTCGCGTAGTGGATCTTCTCCACGGTCAGGCCGGCCGCGGTCATCGCGTCGGCCAGGGTCTTCTTGGTGTAGCGGCGCACGTGGCCGGTGGCGATGTCCGCCGGGCTCATCGCGAACTGGAACGCCGGCACGATGATGATGACGTTGCCGCCCGGCCGGACCAGGTCGCGCATGCTGCGCAGCGCGCCCACGTGGTCCTCGATGTGCTCCAGCACGTTGTACGACACCGCGGCGCTGTAGTCGCCCCGCTCCGAGTGCGGCAGCAGCATCTGCCGGACCTCGATGCGGGGCTGGTCGGCCAGTCGCTCCTTCAACGAGACGAGCCGGTCCGGGTCCGCCTCGGTGGCGGTGAAGCGGGGCAGCCGCTCCGCCCACTCCAGCGCGTAGTCGCCGAGCCCGCTGCCGATCTCGATCGGGTTGTCACCGAGGTACGGCACGGCCAGCTCGACGAACCAGCGCCGGTGGTTGACAGCGGTCGCGAGGCCTTCCAGGACCTCGGACTGCACGCGCTGATCCCCAGTGATTTCTGCCATGCGTCGATTCCTCACGATATGAAACTCGACCCGCGCCTGGACCGACAGAGTGAATCATCCGCGCTGAGGGCAGAAGAATCGGGGCACCTTGGTGGCCGAATTGCGGTCGGGGGTGGGCACGTGATCGGCGGTCGGCGAACCCGGCACATGGTACGGCAGTACCCCGAAACATGTCACGGTGGCGCCATAGCCTGACTACTCTACGAATCGTTATGACTACTCCTGAATCGGACCTCCCCGCCGGCGCGCCCGCACCCGGGGCGTCGGAGGGCGGGTCCGACCGGGGGTTATGGCCGTGGCGGGGGTGGCGGGCGGACCTCGCCGCCGTGGCGAGCTTCGCCGCGCTCGGCTTCTGGGTGACCGCCCGGCTCTGGCTGCGCCCGTCGCACGGCATCCGGGACAACCGTACGGACCAGTCCCAGTTCGAGTGGATGATGGCGCACGGCGCGCGCGTGGTGACCGATTTTGCTTATCCCTTCACGTCGGACCGGATGAACGTCCCGGACGGCGTCAATCTGATGGCCAATACGTCCGTTCTATCCGTATCTCTGCCAATGACGCCCGTGACGCTGCTGCTCGGTACCCGGGCGTCATTTCTGCTCTTCCTCACGTTGGGCATGATCGCCACGGCGACGGCCTGGTACTTCCTGCTCTCCCGGGTGGTCGTCGGCTCCCGGGGACCGGCCTGGCTCGGCGCGGCGTTCTGCGCGTACGCCCCGGCGATGGTGTCGCACGCGAACGCGCACCCCAACATCGTCTCGCAGTTCGTGGTGCCCCTGATCATCTGGCGGACCCTGCGGCTCGCCGAGCCGGGGCGCTGGCCGCGCAACGGGGTGCTGCTCGCGCTGGTGATCGTCTGGCAGGCCTTCATCAACCTCGAAGTGCTGCTGATGACCGCGATCGGGCTGGGCGTGGTCGTCGGGGCGCTCGCCCTCGGGCGGCCCGAACTGCGCCGCCGGGCGCGGCCGTTCCTCGCCGGCCTCGGCACGGCGGCCGTGGTGGCGTTGATCCTGTTGGCGTACCCGCTCTACGTCCAGTTCTTCGGGCCGGGGGCGTACCACGGTCTGTCCTGGCTGATCCGCGGCTACTCCACGGACCTGGCGTCGTTCGTGGCGTTCTCCCGGGAGTCCCTGGCCGGCGACGCGCGCACCGCCCAAGGGCTGGCGAAGAACCCGACCGAGGAGAACGCCTTCTTCGGCTGGCCGCTGGTGGTGCTCGTCGTCGCCCTGCTCTGGTGGCTGCGCCGGCACGTCGTGGTGCGCGGGCTGGCCGTGCTCGCGCTGCTCTTCGGCCTGCTCTCCCTCGGGCGGGAGGTCCAGCTCAATGGCAGGGGGACCGGGGTGCCCGGCCCCTGGGCGGCGCTGGAGGGCCTGCCGATCCTGCACTCGGTGGTGCCCACTCGGTGGGCGCTGGCGATCACCCCGATCGTCGGGGTGCTGCTCGCCTACGGGGCGGAACACGTGCGCGTCCTGGCCGCCCGACACCCGCGGGCCCGCCCGCAGATCCGCTTCGCCACCGCCACCGTGCTCGCCATGGCGCTGCTGCCGATCCTGCCCACCCCGCTGCCCACCACCCGCCTCGACCCCGTCCCCGCCTTCGTCACCTCCGGCGCCTGGCGGCCGTACGTGGCCGGCGGGCGGAGCATCGTGACCCTCCCGCTGCCCGACACGCACTACGCCGAGCCGTTGCGCTGGTCGGCGCGGACCGGCCTGGACATGCCCATCGCCCGCGGCTACTTCCTCGGCCCGGACACCCGCCCCGGGCGGGACCGGGTCGCCCTGTTCTCCGCCCCGCCCCGGCCGACGAGCGAGTTCTTCGCCGAGATCCGGCGGACCGGTGCGGTGCCGCCGATCACCCCGCAGGCGCGGGTCGACGCGGTCGGGGATCTGCGGTACTGGCGGGCGGGCGCGGTGGTCCTCGGGTCGCACCGGCAGGCCGACGCGCTGCGCCGGGGCATGACCGAGCTGACGGGCGTCCGCCCCACGTACACCGGCGGGGTCTGGCTCTGGGACGTGCGCCCGCTCACCGACTAGCGCGACCGGTGCGTCAGGGCTGGCGGACGCAGCAGCCCTGGCAGATCTTGGGCTTGGGGAGGGTGAAGGCGAGGCAGCAGGTGCGGCGCTGCACGGTCGGCTCGCCCGTCGGGCCGGGCACCAGCTCGACCAGGTCGGCGAGGTCGAGCGCGCCGAGCAGGGTCTCGATCGTCTCGACCGACGAGCCGGGCAGGCCGTCGGCGGCCCGAAGGATGCCGTGGGCGATGCCGGAGGCGACCGACCCGAGCAGGGTCCGTGCGCCGATCCGGACCTCGGCCTGGATCGCCGCGATCATCGGCGCCAGGTGGGCGTCGAGCAGCGAGGCGCGCAGCGCCCGGAGCAGCTCCGCCTCGTCGGCGACGACCCGCACCTCGGGCAGCCCGGAGAGCGCCAGCGGATCGCTGGGCAGCACCGCGACCGTGGTCGAGCGGCGCAGGCCCATGGTGAGCAGCGGGCGGTGGTCCTCGAAGTGGATCAGGACGTCGGCCGGGTCGAGCAGCGGCACCCGCCGCGCGGAGGCCCAGCCGAGCACCACGGGCAGCGCCGTCCAGTAGCTGTACGACTTCCAGGCCAGCGCGGCGCAGGCGTGCGGGGTGCCGCCCCAGCGCAGGGTGGCCGAGTGCAGGAACTCCGGCAGCCGGGTGCCGTCGACCAGCGTGCTGGCCGGGCTCCAGCCGAACTCGTCGGTCACCAGCAGGCCGGGTGCGAGGCCGGGCACGTCGTCGGTGCCGAACATGGCCCGCAGGGCGGTCCTGACCGGGGCCAGCGGCGCGGTGGCGATCTCGCGCCCCGGCATCACCGCTGTCATCCGACTCATCCCCCGTCCGAAGCGCCCCTACTGAGCTAAGGCTAGCCTAACCACAGTCCGGCGGCTGAGGGAAGCCTCACCTGTGTCGGATACCCGAGGCGAGGGTCACTCCGGCAGTACGGGTGACTACCCGGGGGTCGGGACGGGAAACGCGGCGCAGTATCGACAGGCGTCGCTTTCTGTCAAGGTTCGTGTCGGCAAGGCGGCACTTGTTGTGTGCGCGCGGCCACAGAACGTGAAACTTGATACTCCCGGCCACGAGGAAGCTGATGACGACCTCACCGCTCGATCGGGCTGCCGACTCCTTCGCTGCCGAACTAGCCCGGCACCGCACGGGGCGGGGGCTGTCCAAGAAGCAACTCGCCACCCTGATGGGATTCGACCCCTCGTACGTGAGCCACGTCGAAGGGCGGCGGCACCGGCCCACCGAGGACTTCGCGCGCCGAGCGGAGGCCGTACTCGAGGCCAGCGGCGCGATCTGGCAGCGCTTCAAGGAGTACGACGAGCTGCGCCACGCCCGCGCCGAACGGGCCCACCGCGATCCGCCCCTGCCCGGGCAGTGGATGCCGCCCGGCACCGGGCTCATCGTCGAGCGGGAACTCGCCACCCTCACCCACCTCGACGACGCGTACCGGTGCGTCATCCGGCGGGAGCTCTACAACGCCGGCACCGAGCCCGTCACCCGCTACCTCGTGCGGGTCGCCGTCGACCGGTACCCCAACGACCCCGGGCGGTCCAACCGGCACCACCGGGAGCACCCGCTCACCTTCGCCGAGCTGCGGCTGCAGGCATACCGGGAGGACGGGGGCGAGCGGGAGGCGATGCACTGGCGGGCCAAGCACGACCGGGACGCCTTCAAGGAGATCTGGCTGCTCTTCGAGAACGCCGACCGGCGCTTCCCGCTCTACCCCGGGGACCGGGCCACCATCGAGTACGCGTACTGCGTCGGACACGACAAGTGGGGCCCCTGGTTCCAGCGGGCCGTCCGGCTGCCCACCCGGCAGATGGCCGTACGCCTGGACCTCCCGGTGGCCCTCGACCCGCAGGTCTGGGGCGCGGAGACCTCGCTCTCGGCGGAGGAGGGCCCGCTGCGCACCCCGGTGACCCGCCGCGACGACGGCGACCGGGTGATCTTCGACTGGGCCACCGACGACCCGCCGCTCAACGCGCGCTACCGGTTGCAGTGGCGGTTCCGCGCCCGGCCGGACGCCGAACCGGAGGAGGCCGGGCGGGTCCGGCCCAGCGACCGGATGCGCGGCATCGGCATCGTGCAGCGCGGCACCGACCTGCTCCGCCAGCCGGCGCGCCCGTTCGACCTGCCCCGCGAGGAGCAGGTGGCCCGGGAGGTGGTCGACCGCCTCTCGGCCGCCCTGGTCCGCCTCGACGAGCTGCACCCGTTCAGCAAGGGCGTGGGCATCGCCGCCCCGCAGCTCGGCCTCGGCCGGGCCGCGGCGGTGGTCCGGCCTCCCGACCGGTCTGCCGAGCCGGTCGTGCTGCTCAACCCCCGGGTGGTCGACGCCTCCCCCGACACGGACGAGCAGTACGAGGGCTGCCTCTCCTTCTTCGACCACCGTGGGCTGGTGCCCCGGCCGCTCCGGATCGACGTGGAGCACGCACAGTACGACGGCAGCCGCATCATCACCTCGTTCGAGTTCGGCATGGCCCGGCTCGTCGCGCACGAGATCGATCACCTGGAGGGCCGGCTCTACGTGGACCGGATGGCGCCCGGCGTGCCGCTGGTGCCGGTCGAGGAGTACCGCGAGACCGGCCACCCCTGGCGCTACTGACCCTCCGCGCTGGTGCGGATGCACGACCCGCCTCGCCGGACGGGCGCCCCCTGCGCCGGCGGCCTCCGGGGCGCGACCACGTCCGCCCGGGTGGGAGGGACGGCCGGGCGGACGTGGTCGGGCAGGGCGGTGCCGGTCCGCCCGTCGGGGACCGGGGCGCGTGCCCCAGGGGGCAGGGGCACGCGCCCCGGTTTGGGGGGAGGAACGCTTCTAGAGGTTGCCGAAGGTGTCGTAGCGGGTGTTCTGCGGCGGCACGTCGTCCTCGGCGAGGACGCGCAGCGTGGCCCGGACCATCCGGGCCGAACCCGAGACGTAGCAGTCGTGCGCCGTCCACGGCCCGTAGCGGCTGACCACGTCGGAGATGTCGCCCAGTTCGCCGTCGAAGTCCGGGTCCTCGCTGCACGCCGCGGTGACCGACAGCCACGGGTGCGCCGCCACCAGCTCCCGGAGCCCGGCCAGGCCGTACAGGTCCGCCTCCGTACGGGCGCCGTAGAAGACGTGCACCCACCGGGTCCGGTTGTAGCTCGCCAACTCCTCCACCAGCGCCTTGATCGGGGCGAGCCCGACCCCGCCCGCCACGCAGAGGACGTCGCGCTCCGAGGAGCGGTCCAGCGTCATCGACCCCATCGGTGCCGCGACCCGGAGCAGGTCACCCGGCTTCACCCGGCGGACCAGCGCCCCCGACACCCAGCCGGCCCCCGGGGGCGTACGGACGTGGAACTCCAGCAGGTTGTCGTCGTTCGGGGCGTTCGCCACCGAGTAGGTGCGCCACACCCGGGGGTGGTGGCGGGGCACCTCGACGCTGACGTACTGGCCGGCCTTCCAGGGCAGCGGATGCTGCAACGCGCGGCAGGTCAGCACCGCCGTGTCCGTGCCGTACCGCTCGTGGGTCAGCACCTCCGCGTGCCAGAACGGCGGGTTGTCGTCGGCCGCCGCGCCGGCCAGCATCTTCTCCGAGATCGCCGCGTACGCGTCCCGCCACGCCTGGTCGTACTCCAGGTTCCAGCCGTCGCCGGCGGTGCTGCGCAGCGCGTCCAGCAGCGCGACGCCCATGGTCTCGTAGTGCGTCGCCTCGACGTGGTACTTCCGGTGGTCCCGACCCAGCGAGCGCAGGTACTCGTCGAAGCTCTCCGGGTCGCCGACCGTCTGGCTGGCGGTGACGATCGCCTCCAGGATCCGGTCGCCCTGCCCGGCCATCTGCACCGGGAAGAGCTTGCGCAGCTCGGGGTCGAGCAGGAAGAGCCGGGCGTAGAAGTGACCGCTCAGCCGCTCCCGGTGCTCCTCGACCAGGGTCCAGCTCTCCTTCAGCAGCCGTGCGAAGTCGTCCACGGGCGCGCTCCTTCTCCTGACGGCGGATCGGGCGCCCATAGAATGTCCACGGAGCGTGCGCGGCGGTCGCACAGAATGTGCGATCGGCTCGTGAGGCCCGCTCGGGCGCTGCCGCCGACCGTCGGCGTCGGGCACAGTGGTGCGGTGACCGTTGAGCTGGACCGCCCGGCGACCCGCCGGATGCTCGGCACCGAGACGCTGCTGGTGCTCGGCCTCTCCCTCGGCCAGTCCGCCGTCTACGCGACGGTGTCGATCGTCGCGAAGCTGACCGCCGACGGGCCGCTGTCGAAGCAGACCGCCTCGCTCAACACCTCCGTGTCGCCCCGGCCGTGGCTGGACCTCACGTACCAGCTGCTCGGGATCGGCTTCGCGCTGCTGCCGGTGCTGCTCGCCGTACACCTGCTCGCACGGGACCCCGGCGACCCGGCGCGGACGCTCGGCCTGGACGCCCGGCGGCCCGGTCAGGACCTGGCCCGGGGCGCCGGCCTGGCCGCGCTGATCGGCCTGCCCGGCCTGGCGCTGTTCTGGGCGGCGGCCCAGCTCGGCGTCAACGCCACGCTGGTGCCGGCCGCGCTGCCCGAGCTCTGGTGGACGGTGCCGGTGCTGATCCTGGCCGCCGTGCAGAACTCGGTGCTGGAGGAGGTGATCGTGGTCGGCTACCTGGTCACCCGGCTGCGGCAGCTCCGGTGGCGGCTCGTCGCGATCGTCGCGACGAGCGCCGTGCTGCGCGGTTCCTACCACCTCTACCAGGGCTTCGGCGCGTTCGTCGGCAACGTGGTGATGGGCGTCGTGTTCAGCCTGTTCTACCTGCGCACCCGCCGGGTCATGCCGCTGGTCGTCGCGCACACGCTGCTCGACGTGTTCGCCTTCGTCGGCTACGCCCTGCTGCCGAGGGAGTGGTTCGACTGGCTGTGAGCCCGGCCCCTGCTTCGCCGCCTCTCCGCCGCCGCCCTGCTTCCCCGCGCTGCCTCTTCCTCTCCTCCGGCGATAGATCTTGGTGAGAAGTGGCCCCTCCAGGGGCGGTTTCCTACCAAGATCTATCGACGCCCTGCGTTCCTCACCCCGGGTGCTTCGTCCGGCCAAGCGTGGGCCGCCGGTAGGCGGAGATCGCGCGCGCGGCGAGCCGCTCGGCCGCCGCCGCGTTGCCCGCCGCCGCCGCGAGCGCCGCCGCACCCGGCAGCAGCCGGGACGCCGCCCGCAGCGCCAGCCAGCCACCCGCCTGGGCGGCCAGCGGCGCGGCCAACCGCCACGCGGCCTCCGCCGCCCGTGGCCACGGCGCCTCGCCCGGCCCGTCCGCCGCCCGGGCCGCAGCCAGCGCCGCCCGTGCGCTCTCGGCATCCGGGTGCACCCGGGTCAGCACCAGCAGCTCCACCGCCCGGTCCGGGTGCAGCGGGTCCCGGCCGTACGCCGCCGCCAGGTGCAGCACCAGGCTGGCCTGCGTCCACAGCACCGCCGCCAGCTCGGCCAGCGGCGCGAACAGCCCCGCCAGCGCGGCCGTCGCCCCGCCCGCCCCGGCCTGCCGGACGAACCGCCGGGTCGCGAGCCGAGCCAGCCCGTCGGCACCCGCATCGGGGTACGCGTCGCGCAGCCGCTGCGCCCAGTCACGGGCGCGCGGCCCGATCGCCTGCACGGCGGCCAGGGCCAGCAGTTCCGGAGCGAACCCGGGATGATCGAGCACCCGCTGGGCGACCTCCCGCAGGGACAACCCTGGCGTACCGGCCAACTCACGCCCGCCGCGCTCGACGGACTGCTGCGAAGTGCTCGGCCCCTCGGTACCCGCTCGGGTGCTCGGCGCTCCGGCGCCCGCGCTCACGACCCGGGCGCCGGTGGCGGGGGGCGCGATGCTCGGCGCTGTGCTGCTCGCGCCCACGGCCGGGGTGCCCGGCTCCGCGGCGTTCGCGCTCACGTCGGCGGTGCTCGCCTCGGTCTCCGGGACCGGGCTCGCTGTGTCGGCCGCGGGGGTGGTGGTGGCTGTGGGAGTGGCGGCCTTTCCGGCCGTCGCCGCCTTCCGGGCGGGTGCCGCCCTGGTCGCGGCAGGTGTGGCCTTCGTCTCGGACGCTGCCGGGGCCACCGCCTTCGTCGGTTGCCCGGCCGGCGCACTCTTTCCCGCCGACGTCTTCCTCGCCGTGGTCTTCTTCGTGGGAGCGCCCTCCCCGGGGGCGGCCTGGTCAGCGGCGGTGCCGTGCGGGGTGACCTGTTGGGGCCGGGTGACCGTCGTCTTCCGCGCGGGCGTGGCCTGCGCTGCGCCGGCCTCCCCGTCGGGGACAGCGGTGCCGACGGTGGCTTTCTTCGCGGCGGTCTTCTTCGCCGCCGTGCCCTTCTTCGTCGGGGCTCGCTTCGCGGGGGTGCTGCGGCGCGGCGGCTCAGTGGCGGGCGCGGGGGGCTCTTCGTCCGCCGCGCCCGGAGCCTGCGCCGTCGTCGGTGCCGCCCCGTCCGGGACCTGCGCCGTCGTCGGTGCCGCCGCGCTCCGGCTTCCAGGGCCGGTCGTCCCGGCCGGCGGGGCGTCGGCCCGCGCCCCCGGCGCGCTGCCCCCGGTGGTCACAGGGTCCGCGTCGTGCCTGTGCGGGACATCACGCTGATCCTTCCCGTCCGCCTGGCCGGCCCGGCCGCCCGGTGTCGGCGAAGCCGCCCGGCCGGGTTGGCGGGGCAGCGGCGGGTCGGCCGCGGGCGGCTGGAAGAGCACCGCCGGGGCCGGCTTCGCGCGTCGGGGGCGCTCCTCCGGATCCTCCGTCCGCCGAGGCGGCTCCGGGGGTGCGGGAGGCGGCGTGAAGGTCGGCTTCGGGGAGCGTCGCCGCGCCCCCTCAGCAGGCTCTCGACGGGTCGGCTCGCGCGGCGGCTGCTCCTGCATATCGATGGAGCGTAGTCCCGATCACGTGCGGGCACAGCCGGGAAGTGCGAGGCCGGGGAGGGCGCCGGCCGCGCTCCGGGAACCTCGGCTCGCCGGACGGTCGGGCGTGCCGGGGGAAGTCGCTTTGCTCCCGATCGGTGCGGCCATGTATCCTCGGGCGCGGTGGTCTGCAGAGGTCACCGGGGAGACTTCGCCTAGTCTGGTCTATGGCGCCGCACTGCTAATGCGGTTGGGGTCTTAAAGCCCCTCCCGGGTTCGAATCCCGGAGTCTCCGCGCGAAAGCCGGGTGTGTAGACTGGCTGAGCACCAAGCGCCCGTAGCTCAACGGATAGAGCATCTGACTACGGATCAGAAGGTTAGGGGTTCGAGTCCCTTCGGGCGCGCAAGATCGGAAGGGCCTGACCTGCGGGAACGCGGGTCAGGCCCTTCGCTTGTATATCCCCTGTGGACCTGTGGCTGCTCGGTGGCTGCTCGTCCGACGAGCATCCCGCTGTCCCGCCCGGTTCCTGGGGTTCCGGGGGCGTCCGGTCCGGTCTAGCCGGCGACGAGGATGACGACAACTGAGTCAGTCGACAGCTTCGATGGATCGCGCTGCTGGGCAATCTTGCGGGCCGGGATCGGGCCCCCGCCGTGCGCAACGTGAGGGTGCGGTGAGCGAGCGCTATGGCCCGAGGGAACAGCGCCTGCTGCGAGCTTCAGCCGTAGTTGTCACCTCTGTCCCCGGGATTGTCTGCGGCGTGATGTCGTTCCGGACGATCAGGCCGCCAGGATGGTCGCCTGCAGCTACAGCAGAGCGATGGCTATCGGCGCTGCGTTCATGGCGCCGTGGACGCTCAGAATGGGCCACATCACGCGGTACCGGCTCCATAGGTAGCCGAGGAACACACCTTGAACGCTGTGGCTGGCCACGATCGATGCGAGGTCGATGGGTAGGGAGCCGCCGCCTTGAATTCCGATGTGCCAGACCGCCCACAGCAGGGACGCGACGACGATGCCGGGCCATGCGCCGAGCAGAGCCTCCCAGCGGGTCTGTAGCCAGCGCCGGTAGAAGACCTCCTCCAGCAGGCTGTTGACGGCGAAGACGATGACTACGGTCGCTATCAGCGTCACGGCGTCGGAGCCGCCGGGAAGGCCTCTGGCCGGAACGGCGAGTGGGCTGGCGTACGCCAAGACGAGCCACGCCGCCACGGGAACAGCCGGCTCCCAGCGGCGCCACGGTCCGATGACGCTACCGCGAGCGCCGTTCTCTCGGCCTGGACTGCGGCGCCGCACCGTCAGAAACAGGACCGCGGGTACCCCGAGGAGTAGCGACAGCTTGAGCAGGGTGTGGGTCGGTTCGCCGCCACCCGCGAGTCGCAGCCCTACCACGAACAGCATGGCTGTTGCCAGCAAGACCAGCGCCTCGATCCACAGGATGCCGGCCTGGCGGAGTGCCGTCTCAGGGGCGGTGAGGCGGCTGGGTCGTGGGGGCATGAGCCGGATGAGGGCGATACCGACGAGGGCCGGCACCCACCGGTGCCAGACGGGGATGGTGTCACCGTGGTCGGCCGAGTACCGCACCTCCCCGTCACCGGTCAGCAGGAGCGCCACCGCGCAGGTGGCGATCGTTGTCAATCCGGCGACGAGAACGACGGTGCCGAGACACCGAGTTTTATTCCGCACATCTGTACGGTAACAGTACCGCACAAGCGTGCTATAACGACAGGGTGCCCAAGATTGTCGACCATGACCAACGCCGCGCGGAACTTGCCCGCGCGGTGTGGGCGGTCATCGGTCGCCACGGGATCGAGGGTGCCACGGTGCGGCGGGTCGCTGAGCAGGCCGGCTTGTCCATGGGTGGGCTCCGGCACTACTTCGACAACCAGCAGGGGCTGCTGCGTTTCGCTGCCCTTGCCGTCGGCAGCAACGTCAGCGCCCGCGTTCGCGCGAATCTTCGATCCGATGGCGACGCCGCGGACCGCGCTCGGCTGCTGCTGGAGGCCATGCTGCCGATGGATGATGAACGCAGGGTGGAGGCGGACGTGTGGCTGGCCTGCCTCGCACGGTCGCGTGTCGACGAAACGTTCGAAGAACTGCGAAGCGTGGGGTGGACCGGAACGCGGCAGATATGCCGCCTCGCGGTCGCCTTGTGCCGAGGCCTCCCGGTGCCGGAGACGATCGGAGACGAACTACCCGATACCGGTCTCGAGCAGTGGGCTCAGCACCTGCACGTATTCGTGGACGGGCTGACGCTGCAGGCCGTCACCTACCCTGATCGACTGTCGGCTGACGACCTGCGCGCAGCAGTGCACCGGCAATTGACCCTCGTTGCGGGGCGGTAGGCGCGTTCCGCGAGATCGCCGCCCTCAATCGCGGGGTCGTTGAGACATGCGGCGGGCGGCGAATTCGCCGCCCGCCGCATGAACACCGCGCAGGCGGCGGCCGACCGCGTTCCGCTGGATGCACCGCTACAACACCGTTCGCCGCCACTCCCGGCTCGGGCAGCATTCACCGATCACCTACAAAACGCACCCGACCAACGCCAGCTACGTTGGCCCCGGCCGCATGAACCCTCCAGGATCAGGGGTCAAGCCCTCCTGCGTCTTTCGGCTTCTCGTCAGGACGTGGCCTTGCGCAGGAGCTCCGCGAGAGCGCGCTGCTCGTCATGGGAGAGGGCATCGATCGGCGCTTTGCGTGAGAGGGCGTCGAGCACGTTGCTGCGGCATCCTTGCCCGTCCTCGGTGAGGGTGAGGATCTTCGCTCGGCGATCCGTGGGGTGAGGCTGCCGCCGCACCAGCCCTTGTTTCTCCATGCGATCGATCACGTAGCCGGCGTTCGACGCCTCGCAGCTCATGCGATCGGCGAGCTCGGTCAGCGTGATCGGCTCCGACATCTCGCGCAGCGCGATCGCCTGCGATGCCGTGATCCCCAGCGCGTCTGCGACACCTCGGATGTGCGCGTCCAGGCGCTGGTTCAGGCGCGCAACAAGCCCGCACAACTCCACGCCACCCACCGAAGCACTCATGACACCAGGGTACCTCAAGTGTTCCGAGTTGTGATAGTTCTAGTTCAGTGCATATAGTCTCAGCTCGGAATATCATAATTCGGACTACTTGAGGGATGTCCATGACTACTCCACGACAGCGCAGCGCCACCGGGGCGCTGCTTCTGGCCGCGCTGGCCACAGCACAACTGCTGATCGGCCTGGATTACAACATCGTCTTCGTCGCGCTGCCCGAGATCGCCGGCCTCGGGTTCTCACCCGAGACGCTGCAGTGGGTCGTCAGCGCCTACGCGATCGCCTTCGGCGGGTTCCTGCTGCTGTGCGGCAGACTCACCGACGCGATCGGCAGACGACGCATGTTCTTCGCCGGCCTCGCCCTGTTCGCCATCGGCTCGGTCCTGGGAGCGGTCGCTGTCTGGGAGTGGATGCTCATCCTCGGCCGCGGCATCCAAGGGCTCGGCGGTGCGGCACTGGCACCGTCGACGCTGGCACTGCTGAGCGTCGGGTTCGCAGAGGGCGCGGCCCGCAACAGAGCTCTGGGTATCTGGGGCGCTGCCGGTTCCTCCGGCATGGTGCTCGGCTCCATCCTCGGCGGGGTACTCACCGACGCGCTCGGGTGGCGGTCGGTCTTCGCGATCAACATCCCCCTCGTCTTGGTCGTCCTCGTCCTCGCGCTGCGCGCGGTGCCGCTCGATGAGGCACGCCCCGCACTCCGTCGCCTCGACATCCCCGGCGCGATCCTCACCACAGCGGCGGCGATCCTGGTCGTGATGGGCTTCACCTTCGCCGCAGAAAACGGGTGGGGTGCGCCCGCGACGCTGAGCGCCCTTGCCGCCGGCATCGTCGCTGCCGTTGCATTGCTGATCGTCGAGGGCCGCACTCGCGACCCGCTGCTTGACATCCGCCGCTTCACCAACCGGCATCTGGCCACCGGTACCGGATCGACATTCCTGTTCATGGCCGGGTTCGGTGCCACCGCCTACTTCCTGACGCTGTACTTCCAGCAGACCCGCGGCCTGAGCCCGCTCATCACCGGACTCGCCTTCGTCATCCCATGCGTGGGCGTGCTCATCGGCACCAACATCGGCGGACGCCTCGCCACCAAGGCCGGCCTCCGTACGGCGATGGCCACGGGACAGGTCATCGGTCTTGTTGGGGTTGGCGCCTTCGGGCTCCTCGTCGGCGAAAACACAAGCTGGATCACCGTGTTCGTCCCCGCGGCGTTCTTCAGCCTTGGGCAGGGCATCGTGTTCACCACGATGTTCGCCACCGCCACCACCGGCACCCCCGAGGCCGAGCAGGGAACGGCCAGTGGCATGGCCACCGCTGGTCAGCAACTCGGCGGAGCGATCGGCCTCGCCGTCCTCATCAATTTCACCTCGGCGCTTAGCGGAGCGACATTGACGACCGCGATGACCGGCATCACCGTCGTCATCGCCATCGGTTTCGCCGTCGCACTCCTCATCCCCGGCGAAACACGAAAGGCAGGAAGCCAGTCGAGCGCGGAGCCGCTCATGTCCGCCGCTTCTCGAGCAGCACGAGACACGAGCCAGTAGCCCATCGCTCATGCCTGATGCCCGGCTGCACACAAAGCTGCCGGGCATCAACTCTCCGGAGAACCGCTCGTCATCTGTGGTGGTACTCCCAACGTCACTTGGCCTGTCTGCGCTGGTAGTGGGATCGTCGGGCTCGGGCTTGGGATGATCGTCGCCAGGTTGACCAGTGCAGGGTGTGTGCGGGTGGTAGCGCCACGGCGAGGACGAAGGCGTTGAGGAGTCGGCGGATCTCGGCGACGGTCAGCGCGATGATCTCCGGGCAGGTGTCAGGCTGCTCAGCGGCGAGGACGGCCAGGGCGAGCATGGCCAGGGTGATGAAACGGTGCCAGCCGGTCCAGCCACGGACCTGGTAGTGGGCCAGTCCGACCTGGCCCTTGCCGGTCTGGAACAGCTCCTCGATGCTCCAGCGGGACCCGGCGACACGCACGAGGGTGTGCAGCGGCACCGGCCGAGGTGACCATCGTCGCCGGCCACCCACCCGGCGGGCACCGGCATCCACCGCGGCGGCGATCATCTGCCGGGCCAGGGCAGGCTTCGTCGCGAAGCGATTCACAGCTTGGTCGGCCTTGATCGGGATGGTCGCGGCGATGCCCCGCCGGGCCAGGTGCTGCCGGTCGCCCCTGGAGCTGTACGTCATGTCGGCCAGGACCCGGTCCGGCCGGGTCCTGGGCCGGCCGCCGCCCGGGCGGGGAACCCGGATCCCTTGCAGGGCCGGCACGAACTGGGGCTGTCCAACGCTGTCCGGCGGTCAGCACCGTCGACAACGGCTTGCGGCCCTGTTCACAGGCCAGGTGCAGCTTCGCGGTCGACCCATCCAGCGACCGGCCCAACGCGTGCTCGGCCGGCTCGTCCTCGACCCACCAGGCGACTCGAGGTGCGACTCCGGCCGAGAGCGGGCGCCAGCGGCGTGCTGATGGGCGCGAGCGCTGGTGGAATCGACGCTGACTTCCCAGGTGATCAGCCCGGCGCCGTCGCCACGTGATCTGCGGGTCGAGGAGGCCCCGTTAGCCGTATCTACGCGATCCGCGACCCGCAAGCTGGGCTGGCTGTCGAACGCCGTCGACCTGTGGCGGTGACCTCTCAGTCGGTGGCCAGCGCGTCGCCGAGGGGCGTGCGTCGGTAGAGGACGGAGCGGCCGGAGCGCGCCCGGTCGAGTAGGCCCGCCTCGCGGAGCACCGTGAGGTGGTTGCCGACGGCACCGAGCGTCATGCCGAGCGTGTGCGCCAGCTGGCTGGTACTGGCCGGCTCGGCGAGCGCCAGCAGCAGCCGGGCGCGGGACCGGCCGAGCAGCCGGGTCAGCGCCGCTGGCGGCGTGCGGTGCACGTCCGGATCGAGCAGCGCGGCGATGCCCCGGGCCGGGTAGATCAGCGTGCGCGGCCACGGGTCGTCGACGTGCGCGGCGATCCGCGGCCAGACGAACGCGGCTGGCACGAGCAGCAGTCCGGCGCCGCCGAGCGGCACGTTGTGCTCCTCGTGGCGCAGGACCTCAATGGCCCCGTCACGCCAGCGCACCGACGGGTGCAGGCCGCTGAGCGCGGCCGCCCAGCCGTGCCGGCCCAGCTCGCCGGCCCGGTGCACGACGTCTCGCTCGCAGAGCATCCGCAGCTGGAGCCAGTCGGCGGCGAGTAGGTCGTGCCACGCCCGCTCCAGCGTGTCGGCGATGCGGGCGACCACGCCGCGGCCGGCGAGCATCTCCCGCGTCCGGCTTTCGGTGGCCGGCCGCATGTCCAGGCAGTAGCTGATCTCCCGGCGGGCGTCGGCCGGTGGGGTGGCGCGCAGCGCGGCCAGATCGTCGTCGATGGTCTGCGCCAGCCCCCGGGTCGGTGGCTGGACCACGAAGTTGGCGCCGTGCCGTGGCGTCGACAGCGCGAGGACAGCGTCGATGGCGGTTTCGGCACGCAGTCGCTCGAAGCGGGGCCGTAACCGGGTGTACCAGGCCGCGGGCAGCCGGCGGCTCAGGTGTTGTCCGGCGAGGTCCTGAAGCAGGTTGTTCAGCTCGAAGATCGGCGACAGCGCGAACCGGCTTCGCAGCAGGTCGTCCGCTCCGGCGAGGAACCGGATCACCCACCCGACGTTACACTCCTGCGCGAAACATTCGGATACCGCTGGCGGGCGTCCCAGGCTCGACACATGATCACGACCCAGCCCGCCACCTTCCGCGAGGTGTTCGCCGAGCCGCGCTTCCGCGCGGTGTTCCTCGCGCGGACGGTGTGGATGGCCGCCTCCACGGTCCAGATCGCGACGCTGTCGGTGATGGTCTATCGCGACACGGGCTCGTCGCTGCTCGGCGCGCTTGCGTTCGGCGCGGGCTTCCTGCCACAGGCACTCGGCGGCATCTTCCTCGGGGCGGTCGCCGACCGGGTCCGGCCGCACCGGCTGATCCTCGGGGGATACCTGCTTGAGGCGGTGATCGCCGCGACGCTCGCCCTGGTGCACCCGCCGGTGGGATGGGCGCTGGCCCTTGTCGCCGCCGTCGGCGTCGCGGCGCCGCTCTGCAACGGCGCGACCGGCCGGCTGATCGCCGACACGCTGACCGGCGACGCTTACGTGCTGGGCCGCGCCGCGGTCAGCATGTCGTCGTCGGGCGCCCAACTGGTCGGGCTGGCGGCCGGCGGCCTGGTGGTGGGCGCGCTCGGACCGCAGCGGGCGTTCCTGGCCGCGTGCGCCGGACACCTGCTCGCCGCGCTCGTGTTCCGGCTGCGCCCCGCTCGGGCGGCGTCCCCGGCACCGCCGAGCCGGCCGATCCGGGACGGCTGGGCGGGCGCCAGCCGGCTGATCGCTGACCGGGCCGTGCGCCGGCTGCTGCTGGCGCAGTGGCTGCCGCCCGCCTTCTCCACCGGAAGCGAGGCGCTCCTGGTCCCGTATGCGTCCACGCGCGGCTGGCCGCCCGGTGCGGCGGGGGTGCTCCTGGCCGCCATGCCGCTCGGCATGCTGATCGGCGACGCCGTGATGAGTCGGCTGGTCCGCCCCGCGGTCCGCGAGCGGACCGTGCCTCTACTGATCGCGCTGCTCGGCGCGCCGCTCCCGGTCCTCGTTGCCCGGCCCCCGCTGCCGGTCGCGCTGGTGCTGCTGGCGATCTCCGGTTCCGGCCTCGCCTACCTGGTGGGCCTCCAGCGTCCGTTCCTCGACGCGGTGCCGCCCGACGCCCGCGGCCAGGCGTTCACGCTGCTGTCCACCGGCATGATGACGCTCCAGGGCATCGGCCCGCTGGTCATGGGCCTCGGCGCCGAGGCGTTGGGCCCGGCTCCGGCGATCGCCCTGGCCGGCGCGGCGATCGTGCTCATCGGACTGATGCTGCGGGCCAGATAGATCTGGCCCGCCCGAAGCTTGCACCCGGTATCCACGCTTCCAGCCGAATTGCCGCCCACCGATCGAGGTAGCGACGATGGTTGATGCGGCGCTTGGCTGCCCGGGTAGGGACAGCCCTACCGCGAATGCATGGTTGACCGTGTCGTTTCCGGCGCCCCGCACTGCGACCTTGGACCCATGACGAACCAGGCGCTGCTCGCGCGTCCCACGACCTCGGTGCGGTGGCACCGTCCCCTGATATTGCTCACCGGGTTCATGACGGTCCTCGCGCTGGTCTCCCTCGTCGGGCTCGTCGTCGACAGCCGGAGCGTGAATGGCAGTCCGACCTGGTTGAAGCCGCTCAAGTTCGCGGTGTCGTTCGCGATGTACGGCGCAACGCTCGCCTGGATGCTCCGCTTCGTCCGGCGGGGACGCTGGGTTGCGTGGTGGATCGCGGCCGTCGCCGCCGTCGCCACGGCCGCCGAGATGGGCGTCATCGTGTCGCAGGCCGCGCGCGGTCGGGCCAGCCACTTCAACGTCGCGACACCGTACGACACGGCGGCGTACGACCTGATGGGTCAGCTGGCCCTGGTGATCTGGCTGTCGACGTTCGTGGTCGCCGTGGTGGTGTCCGCCCAGTCGCACGTCGACCGAGCCGCGATATGGGCGATGCGGTTCGGCCTGTTCGTGTCCCTGGCCGGCATGCTCGTGGGCGTCATGATGGCGCAGCCCACCGCTGAGCAGCAGCACATCGCCGATACCGGTGGCGTGCTCACGGTCAGCGGCGCCCATGCCGTCGGCGTGCCGGACGGCGGCCCGTCGATGCCGCTCACCGGCTGGGCGGCAACCGGCGGCGACCTGCGCGTCGCCCACTTCGTCGGTATCCACGCGCTCCAGGCTCTGCCGCTGCTGGCCTGGCTGCTGATGATTCTCGCCCGCCGGTACCCGCGACTCGTCCCATCGGCGGCGCGGATCCGGTTGATCACCGTAGGCGCGATCGGCTACGGCGGGCTGGTCGTGCTGTTGGTCTGGCAGGCACTGCGGGGCCAGGCACTCCTGCAACCGGACCGTCCGACCCTCCTGGCGGCAGTGGGGCTCACCGCGGTGGTGGGCCTCGGCGCTGTGGCGGCCGTCCACCGCCCGACCGTCCCCGCCCCCTGACAGCGCCTTCGGTCAGCCACGTCACCCGCCGCCCGGACGGTCGACGAGTGCCACCGAGCAGTTGGTCAACGCGTTCAAGAGGGTGTCGGGCAAGGAGAACATCTTCAAGCTGGCCGAAGCGTTGAACCGCGTCCGGCCGAGCCCTCCCTGGTACCCACGGCCAGCCTTGGAACGGCAGCCCTTTCCGGGCGCCCTCTGAAGAGCCTGCCGGTCCGCCTCTGACCGTCCGGAGGGACGGCCCTGGTGTGCCGTCCCTCCCAGAACCGCTTCGGCGATCAGGCGGTGGTGAACTCGGCGACGTGCCCGTCCCGCAGCGTCAGATGGGCGCCGTTGAAGCGGGACCGCATGCGCCGGTCGTGGGTGACGACGACGACCGTGCCCTGATAGCCGGTCAGCGCCTCCTCCAGTTCCTCGACGAGCGCGGGCGAGAGATGGTTGGTGGGTTCGTCCAGCAGCAGCAGGTCGACCGGCTCGGTCACCAGCCGGGCGAGTTCGATGCGGCGCCGCTGCCCGTACGACAGGTCCTGCACACGCTGCCGAAGGTCGTCCGGGCTGAACAGCCCGAGGGAGAGCAGCGCCTCGGTGTGCTCGCCGATGTCGCCGACCCGTCCGCTGCTGAACGCCTGAAGCACCGTCATTCCCTTCTGCCACGGTGTCTGTTCCTGCCGCAGGTGTCCCACCCGGCCCGACACCCGCACCGATCCGCTGTCGGGTGCCAGCTCCCCGGAGAGCACCCGCAGCAGCGTCGTCTTGCCCGCCCCGTTGGGACCGGTGATCAGCAGCCGTTCACCGGGCCCGAGGCGCAGGGAGTCGATGCTGAGCCGGTCGCCGACCCGGACGCCGGTGAGTTCGGCCACCGTCTCCTGTGGCTGCGTGGCCTCGGTGGTGATCTCCGCTGTGAAGGTGAGCGGCTCGGGCGGCGGCGCGACCGGGTTCTCGGTCAGCCGCGCGACCCGTTCCTTGGCGTTGCGGATCCGCACCATCGCCCCGTGGCCCCGCCCACGCATCCGGAACTGTCCGGCGCCGAAGACGGCGAAGGGCAGCTTGCGCGGGATGGCGTCCAGGCGCGCCGCGTTGGACGCGATCAGTTCGCGGCTGCGGTCTAGTTCGGCGCGCCACTGCTCGTACTCCAGCAGCCTGCGCTGCCGTTCCGCCGCCTTGGCCGCCAGGTAGCCCTCGTAGCCGTTGCCGTAGCGCATCACCTTGCCGGAGTCGATCTCCAGGATCGTGGTGGTGATCCGGTCGAGGAAGAGCCGGTCGTGGGTGACCGCCACCACCGTGCCGCGGTGCTTGCGCAGGTGTTCCTCCAGCCAGTCCACCGCCCGGTCGTCCAGGTCGTTGGTCGGCTCGTCCAGCAGCAGCAGCTCGGGTTCCGCGGCCAGCGTGGCGGCCAGAGCGAGGCGCGACCGCTCGCCGCCGGAGAGGGTGCCCAGCCGTCGGCCGCGCTCCAGCCCGGGCAGCCCGAGCCCGTGCAGCGCGATCTCCACGCGGGAGTCGGCCTCGTAGCCGCCACGGGCCTGGTACCGGTCCACGAGCGCGGCGTAGCTCTTCAGGAGGCCGGTGAGTTCGGCGTCCTGGCCCGCCTGGTAGGGCCGTTCGGCCAGTTCGGCCTCGGTCCGGCGCATGCCCTCCTCCAGCTCCCGCAGGTCGGCCAGGGCCAGATCGACGGCGTCCTGGACCGTGGCGTCCAGCGGCAGCTCCAGTGTCTGGGCCAGATAGCCGACGCCACCGGGCGCGACCACCGTCAGCGCACCGTTGTCCGGCTGTTCCCGTCCGGCGAGGAGCTTGATCAGCGTGGACTTGCCGGATCCGTTGTCCCCGATGACACCTACCTTTTCACCCGGCTTGATGGTGAAGCCGATCCGGTCGAGTACGACGTGGTCCTGGTAACGCTTGGTGATGTCATGCAGAGCGAGTTGCGCTGTCGACACGCAGGAGTCCTCCTGATCTGGGTTGACCGATGTCGCCGCGCACAGCAGACCGTTGGAGAAGGCAGATCGAGAACCCGCACCGTCAGGAGCGGTCCCGTCCGGCGGAACTAGCGCATGACGAAGAAATCGCAGCGCGTCCGTTTCTCAGGCGTGCGCGGTCGGGTGCGGTGACGGAGCCACGCTCGACGTCCCACACCCTCGAGGACCACACGTACCGATCACAGGGAACCCATAGGGCCATCGTAGATAGTAGGAAGCCGCACCGGCAACCGGTCCGGCCGGAGCCGGGCGGGAGGGCCGATCCGTCTTGCGGCCCTCCCGCCTCGTTCACGGCTGGGGATAGGCCCGCAGAGCGGCCGCCAGCTCCGGCCCCACCCTCGCCTTGAGCAGAATGCCCTGCTCGGTGTGCTCGGCGGACAGCACTTCGCCCTCTCTGTGGGCCCGGGAAACCAGGCCGCCCTGGGTGTAGGGCACCATGGCCTCGATCTCCACCTCGGGACGCGGCAGCAGGACGTCGATGAGGTCCCGCAGTGCCTCGATGCCGTCTCCGGTGCGCGCGGAGACCGCGATCGAGCCCGGTTCCGCGGCCAGCAGCCGGGACAGCACGTCCGGGTCGGCGGCGTCCGCCTTGTTGACGACCACGACCTCCCTGATCTCGCCCGCGCCGACCTCCGCCAGGACCTCCCGGACGGAGGCGAGTTGCGCCTCTGGTTCCGGGTGCGAGCCGTCCACCACGTGCAGCACCAGGTGCGCGTCCGCCACCTCGTCGATGGTCGAGCGGAACGCCTCGACGAGGTGGTGCGGAAGGTGCCGTACGAAGCCGACGGTGTCGGCGATGGTGTAGGGACGGCCGCTCGGGGTCTCCGCGCGGCGCACGGTCGTGTCCAGGGTGGCGAACAGCGCGTTCTGCACCAGCACTCCGGCGCCGGTGAGCCGGTTCAACAGGGAGGACTTGCCGGCGTTGGTGTATCCCGCGAGCGCGACCGACAGCACCCTGTTGCGCCGCCGTTCCTCGCGCTTGACATCCCGTCCGATCTTCAACTGGGCGATCTCGCGGCGGAGTTTGGCCATCCGTTCGTGGATCTGCCGCCGGTCGGTCTCGATCTTCGTCTCGCCGGGTCCGCGGGTCGCCATGCCGCCCCCACCGCCGCCGCCCATCTGCCGGGACATCGACTGACCCCAGCCGCGCAGCCTGGGCAGCATGTACTGCATCTGGGCCAGCGCCACCTGGGCCTTGCCCTCGCGGGACTTCGCGTGCTGCGCGAAGATGTCCAGGATCAGCGCGGTGCGGTCCACGACCTTGACGCGTACGACGTCCTCCAGGTGGACCAGCTGGCTCGGGCTGAGTTCGCCGTCGCAGACGACCGTGTCGGCGCCGGCCTCCTCGACGATCTCCCGCAGCTCTTTGGCCTTGCCCGATCCGATGTAGGTCGCCGGGTCGGGCTTCTGCCGTCTCTGGATGACCCCGTCGCACACCAGAGCGCCCGCCGTTTCCGCCAGCGCGGCCAGTTCGGCGAGTGAGGCCTCGGCGTCGTCGACGCTGCCGGACGTCCAGACTCCGACGAGTACGACGCGCTCCAGGCGCAGCTTGCGGTATTCGACCTCGGTGACGTCGGCGAGTTCGGTGGACAGTCCGGCGACCCGGCGCAGCGCGGCCCGCTCCTCGCGGTCGTACTGCTCACCGTCAAAGCTGTCGGGGGCCGGCACGAGGTGTTCGTCCATCAGGGCGTCCGCCCGCTGCTGACGTGCGGCGGGACCTTCGGAGTGCGGCATATGAGTCCTTTCTCGGGCGGGGACCGCTGGTGGAGCCCGGCACAGGCGTGTTGCGCGGGCACCTCTGGGGTGACGGTTCCCACCGGTCGCGTAGTCGTTTGCCCGGGCCTCCGCGCGGGCTCCGCCGGGGCGTCCGGGATGCATGGAAACCTGTCGGACCCGTCGACGGGACTGACAGGGCAGGAAAAGGCAAGAGGCGAGCACCGTCGGCGACATCGGGCCGGCATGTGAGCAGCACAGCAAGCGAGCCGTGCCCGACGGTGCGTCTCGCCGGAAGGCTCAGCCAAGGGCCGCTAAGGGCGTCGCGCCCAACGCCGCGTCACAGAAGGGCAATGCCGAATCTCACACGCCGACAACCGTAGTTGACTCTCCGGCCGACCGCATCCGTCTTCTCAGACGACGAGAACCGGTCCAGGACTCACCCTGCTCGGCAGGCGAGCAACCGGCGCAGGATCGCCCCGTGCGGCGACGACCACGCGCTGCGGGCCACGAGATGCCAGTGGCCCGCCCTGAGGACCAGCCCGTACGGGTCCACCGTCCGGGTGACCCGCTGGGCGTGACAGAGGTGTGGGCTGGATCAGCGTACGCAGGCTCAGCTGTTGAGGTACGCCAGGACCGCTCGGACGCGGCGGTGGGCGTCGTCGGCCGGCGGCAGGTCGAGTTTGGCGAGGATGTTGGTGATGTGCTTCTCGACCGACACCGCCGCCAGCACGAGCGTCGCGCAGATGGCGGAGTTGGACAGGCCCTGCGCCATGAGGCCGAGGACCTCCCGCTCGCGTGCAGTGAGCGCGTCGAGGCCATGGTGGCGGTTGCTGCGGGTGAACAGCTGCCGGACGACTTCGGGGTCCATGGCAGTGCCGCCGGCGGCGACGCGCTCGACTGCGTCGAGGAAGTCGTCGAGCGCGGTGACGCGGTCCTTGAGCAGGTATCCGACGCCGCCGCGGCCGTCGGCGAGCAGGTCCGCGGCGTAGGCGCGTTCCACGTACTGCGAGACGATGAGGATTCTGGCCTGCGGGTCGGCGGCGCGCAGTCGCAGGGCGGCCTTGATGCCCTCGTCGCGGAACCCGGGCGGCAGCCGCACGTCGACGATGGAGAGGTCCGGCCGGTGCTCCTCCACCGCGTGCAGGAGGGCGTCGGCGGTGTCGACCGCGGCCACGACGGTGTGGCCGGTGTCGGTCAACAGCCGGATCATGCCTTCGCGCAACAGCAGCAGGTCTTCGGCGATCACGATGCGCATGGCAGCTCCGCGTGCAGGACGGTCGGCCCGCCGAGCGGGCTGGCCAGGGTGAGGGTGCCGTCGAGTGCCTCGACCCGGCGGCGCAGGCCGTCGATTCCGGCACCGGCCGGGTCGGCGCCGCCGCGGCCGTTGTCGGTCACGGTGACGTGGACGGTGTGGTCACGGCGGACGATGTCGATGACGCCGGCGGTGGCCTCGGCGTGTTTGGCGGCGTTGGTCAGCCCTTCGGCGACGACGAAGTACGCGGCCGACTCGACCGCCGCCGGATACCGCTGGTCTGGGTCGCCGTGCAGTTCCACGACGAACGGGCTGTCCCCGGCGAGCGCGGCGAGCGCCGCGTGCAGGCCGCGGTCGGTGAGGATGGGGGGATGGATGCCGCGGACCAGGCGGCGCAGCTCGGTCAGCGCGTCGTCGAGCTGTCGGCGGGCGAGGTCGACGTCCGCTCCGGCATCGCCGTTGGTGCGCAGCTTCCGGGAGGCCAGGGCCAGGGTCATGCCGGCCGCGACCATGCGGGCCTGAGCGCCGTCGTGCAGGTCCCGCTCGATGCGGCGCAGCTCGGCAGCTTGGGCGTCGACGACGCGCTGCCGCGTCTGGGCCAGGTGCTGCGTCTGCTCGACCAGGCGGCGGTATTCGCCCGGGGCGAGCAGCATGCCGGCCAGCCGGGCCGGGCCGGCGGCGAGGACGCGGATCAGCCAGACGGCGACGGGCATCAGCGCCAACCCGATCACGGTGAGCGTGAACCGGCCTGGGGTGGTCGTCATGAGCCACTTCATCGGGAACGGGGCGTGCGGGTTCGGCACCGCCCAGGCCCATGCCGGCGCGACGACCGCGGCGAGATCGACGACCGCCACGACCAGCCCGGCGATCCCGGTGGCGAGGCCGATCGGCAGCAGCAGGGTCAGCCAGGCCAGATCGCACCAGGTGGCCGGCTGCGCGGCGACCGCGCCGACCTTCCGGCCCATGGTGTCGCCGGCGGCCGGGACGTACGGCGTCGGGACCGGTGCGCCGAGCACCCAGCCGGCCCGCCGCCGCTCGAACCCGGCGAGGATCCGGGTCACCCGGGCGGCCCCGAGGAAAGCGGGGCCGCCGAGGTGCGTGATCGACACCAGCGTGACGACGATCGCGGCGGCGAGGGTCCACGCGAAGCCCAGTACGCCGGCGAACGGGCCCGTGACGAGGTAGCCCAGCGCTGCTCCGGTACTCATGATCGACTTCCGCATCGCCGCTGATCGTATCCGCACGCCGGCATCTCAGATGTCCAGCGCCAGGCCACGGCGGCGCACCATCAGCCGGGTCGGCAGGGCACCGGCGAGCAGGCCGAGCAGAGCGACACCGCCGGCCATCGCCGCGTACGTCCCCGGGTCGACGATCAACCGCAGCACGCCGTCCTGGGCGGTGCTGAACGCGCCGACGACGATGCCGGTCACCGTGGCGCCGAGGAGCAGCCCCACGAGCACGGTCAACGCTGCCTCCGCGGTGGCGAGGCGGTGCAGCTGCCGGGCCGTCGCGCCGACCAGACGCAGGTCGGAGTACTCGCGGCGGCGTGCGGTGGCGGCGATCGCGAACGTGTTGATCACGGCGATCGCGGTGAAGCCGAGCGAGATGAGCACCATGAGTTCCCAGGCGCCCTGCTGGTTGGCGGCATCACCGGGCGCCGCCGCCGCGGCGGTCGGGGTGATCCGCAGCCCCGACACCTCGGCGCGGAGCCGCTCGTCGGTGCCGGCGGAATAGCGCATGCCGATCGAGCTCACCAGGCCCCGCGGATCGTGTGCCGCCACCAGGCCGGCCGGAAGCACCAGGTCGCCGAAGCCGCGCGCCCTCGCGTACACCATGGACAGGCGCAGCTCGGTCCGGTGACCGTCCGGCAACCACAGGGGGACGACGTCCCCGACCCGCCAGCCGTACTGCCGGGCCAGCAGCTCGCTGGCGGCGAGCCCGTCGGCAGCCGGCGCACCGGCGCGTACGTCCAGGTCCAGAGCCGGGTCGCTGCCGGTGACCAGCAGACCCTGCGCCGCGTAGTCCTCCGGTTTGCCGCCCTGCTCGACGATGACCCGTGTCGGCAGCACCGCCGCCGCACCGGTCACGCCCGGCACCGTCGCCAGCCGCTGCGCCGTCGCCAGCGGCAGGCCACCGGCCACGGTGAGCTGCGCCGTCGCCGGCGCGTTGCGGGCCACCTGCTCCTGCGCGGTCAGCCGGCCCAGCAGGTCGCTGTTGAGCAGCATCGTGGCGTTGATCGCGAACATGAGCACGAGCGGCACGGCGACCGCGGCCACCCGCCGGTGCTCGACCCGGGCGATCAGCCCGGCCAACCCGAACAGGCGGGACACGACCAGCGTGACCAGGCGCACCAGGATCGGACCGAGCGCGGCGACCGCGCACAGCAACAGGACCGACGACACGAAGCTCATGCCCATGCCGAGCGGGCCGTCCAGCGGCACGAAGGTGAGCACCGCGACGGCGCCGGCGGCCGCGGTCAGCGCGGCGAGCGTACGGATCACGACGCCACCGGTCGGTGCGGTGGCGGTCTCTGTGAGAGCCTGGGTCGGGGCGATGCGCACCGCCCGACGCGCGGCGGTGCGGGCACCGACGAACGTGACCAGCACACCGGCCAGGGCCGCCAGTAACAGCACCGGTACGTTGATCCGTACGGTGAACTGTGCGGGCACCGCGCCGAGCGTCTGGAACCGGGCGGCGACGGCCTGGGCGAACAGCACACCCAGCGGTGCGCCCGGCACCGCCGCGACCGCGGCGAGAACGACGCTCTCCAGGCCCAGCATCCGGCGCAGCTGTTTCGGCGTCGCACCGACCGTGCGCAGCAACGCCAGCTCACGCAGCCGCTGACGGACGCTGAGGGTGACCGTGCCGGTGAGCACGAACACCGCGGCGAAGGCGGTGATGCCGATGACGAATCCGAAGATGGAGATCGGGCCGATGTAGTCCGGCAACGCTCCGGGCAGGTCCGCGCGAACACGATCGGCGCCCGTGTACACGTCCGCGTCACCGGCGGCGGCCCGCACCTGTCGTCGCAGCGCGGCCAGGTCCGCGCCCGGCGCCCCGAAGACCCCGATTGCGGTCGGCCCGGCCAGTCCGGAGACGGCGGCGACGTCGGAGTCGTGCAGGAACAGCGCACCCTGAGCGGGCAGGCCGTCGCGGCCTTCCGGTGCGGCGATGCCGCTGACCCGTACCGTCCGGGCGCCGGTCCGGGTCGTGAGCCGCAGCTCGCCGCCGACCGTCAACCCATCGGTTGCGGCCAAATCGGCATCGATGACCACCTCACCCCGGCCGGGTGCCCGGCCGCTCTTCATCGCGTACGGGGTGAGCACCGCCGACGCCCAACCGTGCCCGATCACCGGCGCGTCATCGGTTCCCCGCAGCGGCCGGCCGTCGCGACCGGCGACCTGCACCGGGAAGGCGGTGTCCGCGACGACCCGGGCCACTCCCGGCACGGACGCGATCTTGCCGGTCAGGTCGACCGGCACCGTGCCGGCCCCGGTCAGCCGCTCGCTCTTGACCTTGCGCTTGGTCTTGGACTTGCCCTCCTTCTTCTTTTTGACCGTCGCGGTCTCCAGGCTGATCGCGCGCTCGCCGGAGACCACGAGCGTGGTGGCGGCGAACCGGTCGGCCGGAGGCGTCGCGGTGAGCACCGAGAACAGCAACAGCCCGCCCCCGGCCAGCAGGGCCACGGCGAGGAACGCCGCGACGAACGTACCGGTGTAGGCGCCGAGGTGGCGGCGCAGGCTGCCGATCGCCAGTCGCATCATCGGGCGCTCACCGCCGTCATCTGCGCCGCGACCTTCTCGGCCGACGGACTGGCCAACTCGGTGACGATGCGACCGTCCGCGAGGAACACCACCCGGTCGCCCCACGCCGCTGCCGCCGGGTCGTGCGTGACCATGACGATCGTGGTCCCGAGGTCGTCGACCGCCTCCCGCAGCAGACCGAGCACCTCACGGCCGGCCGCCAGGTCCAGCGCGCCGGTTGGCTCGTCCGCGAAGATCACCTCAGGTCGGGCGGCGAGCGCCCGGGCCAGCGCGACCCGCTGCCGCTGCCCGCCGGACAGCTGCGCCGGCCGGTCGTTCTCCCGCCCGGCGAGCCCGACCCGGCGCATGACCTCACGCGACCACGCCCGATCCGGCCGCACCCCGGCCAGTTGCTGCGGCAGCAGCACGTTGTGCCACAGCGACAGCGAGTCCAGCAGGTTGTACGACTGGAACACGAAACCGACGACCTGGCGGCGGACCTCGGTCAGCTTCGGCTCGCGCAGCCGGCCGATCTCCTGGCCGGCCAGCCGGATCTGACCGCTGTCCGGCCGGTCCAGGCCGGCGGCGCACTGCAACAGCGTGGACTTGCCGGAGCCGGACGGCCCCATCACCGCGTTGAACGTGCCGGCGCCGAACGCCACCGACACCCCGTCGAGGGCGCGCGCCCCGGCGCCCGGATACGTCTTCGTCACGTCGAGCAGTTCGACGACCACCGTGTTGTGCATGGTCATCAGCGTTCTGGATCACCAGCGTCGGCAACACACGGCGAACCATGCTTCGTGGTAGGGCGGGCCCTACCACCCGAGGCTCACGCGATGACCCACCTCTGTGCCCGAGGCACGCCGAAGCAGGTCACCAGGGATACCACCCGGAGGGACGCAACCTTCACACAGGCGAAGCAGTAGACATCACCACCGCGTCTTGCCCAGGAGCCAATGCCCCGGTCGTCGCGTCCCGACAGCAACCCTGTCCTGAATGTGGGCCGCACAAGCAGCCGCAGCAAGTGTGGGACAAGCGCCGACCATCGTCGGCACCTCGCGGCCGCGCCTTGGGTGAGCCGTCCGCCTCATCACCCTCGCTGCGGTCTCGATCAGGAGTTTTCACGAACCCGATGGCCTCGGGCTCGGTCGCCGCCGCCTCCGTACGCGGGTGCCGGCAATGCCCGCTCCAGCCGACAGTGCACCGCTCGCGCTCGATGAACGAGCGTAAGCCCGTCCGGTGCGGGCACGTGCCCGTCGTTCTGATGCAGGTGCATCAGTACGTGGTACCGTTCCGATGCGATTGCATCAGTAGCCGGAAGGAACCACCGTGACGCCATCACAGAAGGACGGCGGCGCAGCGCAGCAAGCGCGCTGGCTGCTTGGCGTGCTGCTCCTCGTGCAGGGTTTCGGGTCCGCGCTGACCGAGGCCCTGCGCGGCACCAGCTTCGGCGTAGCCGGCCTGCTGCGAGCTGCCGGACTACCGGAATGGACCGATTACCTGGTCGGCGCGGCTGGTGCCGTCCTGCTGGTCTGGGCGGCCCTCCGCTGGCGGGTGGCCCGTTGAGGCGCGGCGCGTGGAGTCGCCGAACGGTGCTGCGTACCGGCGGCCTGGGCGCCGTCGCAGCCACCACCGGGGCGGCCTCCTGGGACCGGCGGGCGGCACCGACGGTCGTTCTCGTACACGGCGCGAACGGCAACGGCGCCTCGTACGCCCCGCTGACCGCCGAGCTGGCCGCTGCCGGCCTCCGAACGCTCGCCGTCGACCTGCCCGGCCACGGGGCGTCAGGCCACTTCCCGGCCTCCTACCAGGCGCCGCAGGATCTCCCCACGTTCGCCGTCGAGCGGTCGCCGGTACTGGCCCGTATCACCCTGGCGGACAACGTACGGCACGTCGTGGGCGTGGTGCGCCGCGTCGCGGCCCACGGGCCGGTGATGCTCGTCGGGCAGAGCATGGGCGGCGCCACCATCACCAGGGCCGCCAACGAGGTGCCCCACCTGGTCAGCCGGCTCGTCTACCTCTCGGCCTTCTGCTGCGTCCGGTTCCGCAGCGTGGTGGACTGCTACCTGAGCCCCGAGGGGGCGACCACACTCATCCCCCTGATCCCCAGCGTCGGCGATCCACAACGGCTCGGCGTGACGCGGACGAACTGGCGGTCCGCCGACCCGGCGTTCCTCTCCGGGGCCAAAGCGGCGCTGGCCGCCGAGTACGATGACGGCGCGTTCCGCGCCCTGCTCAACGGCATGGAACCCGACGAGTCGGCGGCGGTGCCCGCCGACGACGCGCGGGGCGAAGCGCACACCTGGGGGCGCGTCCCGCGCAGCTACATTCGGTTCACCCGCGACCGGGCGCTGCCGCTCGCCCTCCAGGACCGCATGATCCGGGAGGCCGACGCGGCGACACCCGGGAACCGGTTCGACGTGCACAGCCTGCCGGCGCCACACGTGGGGCCGGAGGACCCGCGGCCACTCGCGAAGATCGTCGCTGGTCTGGCGTACCGGCGCTGACCCGACATGGAGGCCCATGCCCCGGCACGTCGACCACGACGCTCGCCGCCGCCGGATCGCCACGGCGGTCTGCGACCTGATCGCCGAGCGGGGGATCGAGGCCGTCACCCTCCGGGAGGTGGCCGCCCGCGCCGGTGTCTCGATGGGTGCCGTCCAGCGCAGCTTCCCCAAGGACGGGATGCTGCTCTTCGCGCTCGAGCACGTCCTCGCCCACGTGGCGGAGCAGGGTCAGCAGCGCCTGGACGCGTCGGACTCGCGGGAGTCGGCGCGCACCCTGCTCGTCACCACCCTGCAGGAGATGACGCTCGCCGAGACCGACGACGGCGTGCTCGCCCGGGTGTGGCTCACCTTCGCCGCGCAGGCCAGCGTGCGCGACGACCTGGCCGCCGTGCTTCGCGAGCACCAGGCCAAGAGCCTGGAGCTGCTCACCTGGCTGATCCAGTTCGGCCAGCGAACCGGGGAGATCCGCGGCGACCTCGAGCCAGCAGAGGCGGCCAACGCGCTGCACGCTCTGGCCGACGGCATCACCGTCCAGGTCGCCGTCGGTCAGGCAACGCGCACGGCGGCACGGCGGCTGGTGGATCACGCCACCGATCACCTCTGGGCCCGCTGACGCCACCACCGAGCCCGAACCTGCCGCTACCGACGACGTGGCTGCCCGCTGTGGTCATCGATGCCGACCCGGCCGCAACCGATGGGTTGACGGTCGGCGGCGAGCTGCCTCCGCCGGTTCGTGCGCCTGCACGCGCCTGACCTGTCGGGCAGAGCGCTCTTGGCGGGCTATGCCAGTCAGGCGCACATGAACGACGAGGTGAGGCGGCTCACAGGCATGACACCCGTCCGATTTCTGGAAGCACTCGGCGGCGCGTCCGCCTAGCGTGGGCGCCGTGCCCGTCGACATCACTGCTGCAGAACAGTTCATCCACAACACCGCTCGCCTTCTGGACAGGCACCGGCTCGCGGTACTGCTCCACGACGCTGCGGTGGGACCGGTCCTCACGGCGTTGCGCGCCTATCAGAACCCCGACCACGGCTTCGGTCATGCCCTGGAACCCGACGTCCGGGATCCCGCGAGCCAGCCGACTGCCACGCTGCACGCCCTGGAGGTGCTCGCCGAAGTCGGCGCTCTGGACGATCCCATGGTCACTCAGGCTGCGAGTTGGGCGGCCCGCAACGCCCGCGCCGACGGGGCCCTGCCCTTCGTCCTGCCCAGTGCGGCCGGCCATCCGCACGCACCGTGGATGACGCCCAACTCAGAGGGTTCGTTCATCACGTTCGGGTTCGTGTCCGTGCTGACCCGGGCCGGCGTGCGGACCCCCTGGCTCGATGCCGCGAGGTCCTGGTGCTGGTCCCGGATCGATCGTCCCGACGAGCTCGACGCGTACTGGGTCAAGTTCGCCCTCGACTTCCTCGATCACGAACCGGACGAGCACCGCGCCCGCGCGGCGATCGAGTCGCTCCGGCCCAAGATCGGCGCCGATGGCACGATTGCCGTTCCTGGTGGCACCGAGGACGAGCGCCTCACCGCTCTCGTGCTCTCACCGCGCCCGAGCCTGCGCAGCCGGGCCCTGTTCACCGAGGAGCACATCCAGGCAGAGCTGGACCGGCTGGAGGAGGAGCAGCTCGAGGACGGCGGTTGGATGTTCGACTGGCTCGACTGGTCCCCGGGGCAGCGCGTGGAGTGGCGCGGCGCCGTGACACTGCGCGCACTCGCCACCCTCGCGGCACACGGCCGCGTTCAACGATGACGTCCCCGCTCACCCGTATGACCCGGATGCCGCACGACAGCCGCAACATCGTCCGGAACGCCTGGAAGGCGTTCGCCACCCACGACGCGGACCGGATCGCCGCGGTTTTCACCGAGGACGCCGAGTGGCTGGCCCCTGCGGGGAACGCGACCGCCGTCGCGCTGGAGGCCCCCAGCCACATGATCGGCAGGGAGGCGATCGTGCACTTCCTCGCCGAGGACTTCCCCCGCTTCTTCGTGCGCGACGTCAACGTCACCTTCCACGAGATCCACGCCGACGGTGATCGCGTGATCGTGGAGGAAACCATGACGGCGACATTGGCCAACGGCAACCACTATGCCAACGACTACTGTTTCGTCTTCGAGCTACGGGACGGATTGGTCCACCGGGTCCGCGAGTACATGGACACGGCTCGCGGGCATCGCATGGTCTTCGGCGAGCGGTCATAGCGGGCCGCCACGTACCTATCGAACCTCCTGGGGTCCTGTAGGAAGGTTCGGACCGCCGTCGCCCGGGCCGCCCCGCCAATGCGGCTGTGACCCGTTGACGCCACGACCCATCCTGATCGTGACTGGGGCGCCTCGTTGCAAAGGATTCTTTGCATAGCTATCTTGGCATCATGACCGGAGATCCACACAAGCCTGGTTACGACTCCACGCAGGACGTGGTCCTCGACGCACGAACGCTGCGTGGGGTAGCCCACCCACTGCGCCTGCGGTTGCTCGGCTCGCTGCGCCATGACGGGCCGCAGACCGCCACCCAGCTGGCCACCCGACTCGGCGAGTCCAGCGCGGCTACCAGCTACCACCTCCGCACGCTGGCCGCTCACGGCTTCGTCACCGACGCACCCGAACTGGGCCGCGGCCGGGAACGCTTCTGGCGCGCCGTGCATCGCTCGACCTGGTTCGACGCTCCCGACCGGGACGCGCCGGAGCGTGAACTCGGCGAGGCGTACCTGCGGACGGTCGCGCGGATGTACGCGGAGAACGTCGAGCGGTCCATCACCGAGCTGGCCGACTGGCCGCAGGAGTGGGTACGGGCGGCCAGCATGAGCGACCTCACGGTCAGTCTGAGCGCCGCCGAGGCCAAGCAGCTCGCCGACGACGTGATGGCCCTGCTGGTGCGGTATCGGGACCGGGCGGCGGACCGGGCCGGTGACGGGTCCGAACGCGTCGCGATGACCACGCAGTTCCAGATCTTCCCCCGGCGCGGCCAACTGGACGCGCTGTTGGCCGCGCGATCCGCGTCCGACAGCGGGCCCGTCACCGCGGGTACTGAATCGTCCGGTACCGCGGCCGACGAACCCTCCGGTGCCGTGGACGGGGACCGACCATGAGTCAGCGGTCCGCGTACGGGTTGCTCGTCGCCCAGGCGGTCTCGGTCGCCGGCACCCGGATGTCAGTCGTGGCGGTGCCCTGGTTCGTGTTGCAGACCACCGGCGACGCCCTGCTGACCGGCGTCACCGCGTTCGTGGAGATGGGCGCCCTCGTCGCGGCGCGCGTACTCGGCGGACCGCTGATCGACCGCCTGGGGGCGCGGGTGGCCAGTGTTGGCGGTGACCTGACCGCCGGGCTCGTGCTCGGCGTGGTGCCCCTGCTGTACGCCGCCGGCCTGCTCGCCTTTCCGGTCCTGCTCGTGCTGGTCGGGATGGTCGGGCTGTTCCGCGGGCCGTCGGACAACGCGAAGTACGCGATGGTGCCCGACGTCGCGGCCGCCGCCGGCTGGAGTAACGAGCGTGCCGCCGGGCTGGCTGACAGCGTTCATCGCCTCGGATCGCTGATCGGGGCGCCGTTGGGCGCGGTGCTGATCGCTCTGGTCGGCGCTCCCGTGGTCATCGCGCTGGACGCGGCCAGCTTCCTGCTCGCCGCCGCCCTGGTGGCGGCACTGGTCCGGGTCCGGCGGGCCGAACCCGACCCGGCCGAGGCGGGCCGGCGCACCGGTGTCCGCGGCTACCTCGCCGACCTCGGGGCCGGGCTGCGCTTCGTCCGGCGTGACCCGCTGCTCCGGGCGATCGTCGCGATGGTGCTGCTGACTAACCTGCTCGACCAGGCGATGACGGCGGTGCTGATCCCGGTGTGGGCGGCCGAGCGTTTTGACGACGCCGCACCCGTCGGGCTCGTGTTCGGCGCGTTCAGCGCCGGTGCCTTCGTCGGGTCGCTGCTCGTGTCGGTGTACGGGGCACGACTGCCACGGTGGCGCACGTACGCCGTGGCCTTCCTGCTCGGCGCCGTCCCGCGGATCTTCGTCCTGGCGCTGCCGGTCGGACTGCCCGTGATCGCGGGCGTCGCGCTCGCCGGCGGGGTTCTGATCGGGGCCATCAACCCCCTGCTGTCCGCCGCGGAGTTCGAACGCATCCCGGCCGGACTGCGGGCGCGTGTCCTCGGCGCGGTCGGCGGCCTGGCTTGGGCCGGTATCCCGCTGGGCGGGCTCGTCGGCGGCGTGCTCGCATCCACGCTCGGCGCCACCGGCGGCATCCTCGTCGTAGGTACGGCGTACCTGCTGGTCACCCTCGACCCCCTGGTTCGCAGGCGCACCTGGCGGCTGATGGATCGGCCGGTTCCGACCACCGCCCCGGTCCCGGTGCCGAGCTGAGCACGTCGTCACGGCGCGACCCGGCATCACAGACGATCCATGCTCTCAGGATCTTGGCCACAACGGTGTTGCGGAAAGGAAATCGGCCGCACAACCCGATGCGGGAAACGGCACGCAAGCCGTCGAAGCCCTCTAATCCGATGATGTGGCCCGATGCCTCCCCTGTCAGCACTCTTCGGGCACCGCGGCGGCGTGGTCGCGCATTATGGATGACCTGCAACTTCCACCGCCACCCCGGTCCGCCGACGTCCCTGCCGGGTGGGTGACATTTCGACGACATCGGCGTACGTCAGTGACGGAGAGATTACGGGGAATTACCCTCCGGCCTGCGGAATCGCTGACTGATCGCTCACTTCATGACGCTCGGTAGCGCCCGAGAATCTCGATGTGATCCACATCACTGATCATCCTTACTGTTCGGGTCGACTTGGTCATCTACAGTCGGGAATTGCAAATCCGGTTCTGATGAGCTGTTGTCCGGACGTGGCGTCGGATGTAAATCATTGGGGGATTGCCGAATGCCTGTGTTCCCGCGGGGGGAAGCGGCTTATATGTCAAACATTCGGAGCGGGCAGTCACATTCGCGATCGCTCGATGAGCATTCGAAAGCGGTAATCAAGGCTTGTATCGCGGAACTCGCCGCGCTGCTCGGCGAGGACGGAGTCGCGGGTGGGCCCGGTTTCGGAGAGTCGATCACCGACCGCCCGACCTGTCTGCCCCTCACCGACCTCCAGCAGGCGTATCTCATCGGCGAGCAGGGGGTGGCCGGCCACGCCTCCCCCGCGCTGTACATCCAGGAGTACGCGTTCCCGGCGGCGGCGGCGCCGGATCCGGACCGTTTCGCGGATGCCCTCGCGCGGTTGCGTCGGGTGCGCCCTGTGCTTCGTACGCGCGTCACGCCGGAGGCCACGCAACATTTCGCGCCGGTGGGGGAAGATCGGCCCGAATTGCTGGTGGACGTGCTGGACCTGTCGGCGTGTGAGGCCGGCGAGCTGCCCGGGAAACTGGAGCGATTGCGGCGTGAAATAGTCGCCGACATGCCGCCGCACGATGCGGGACAACCATTTCTCTTTCGATTCCTCCGACTGCCCGGCGGCGGGACGCACCTGCAGCTGGCGCTACGACTGACGGTCTTCGACGGGGCGACGATCCAACTGTTCTTCGGCGAGCTGACCCGTTGTTACGCCGATCCCTCCTACCGGCCCGCACCCGAGACGGAGAGTTTCGCGGATTACCTCGTCGAGCAGGAGGAGCGCAGGTCGCTTCCCGCGCGACGGACGGCCGAGCGGTACTGGCGGTCCCGTCTGGAGAGCCTGCCACCCGCCCCCGATCTGCCGCGCGCCCTGGACACGCAGGCCGCCGAGCGCGACCGCGACGTGCCGCTGCACCGCGTGGCGCACCGGCTCGACGGGGACGACTGGAAGCGGTTCCGGCACCACGCCGCGGAGCAGGGGGTGTCGGCGGGCCTGGCGCTCTTCGCGCTCTACGTCGAGTGCCTGCTGCGCTGGTCCGGCGGTCAGCCCGGCACGGTGTCGGTGCTCTCCTCGGACCGGGTGACCGGCGCGCCGGGCCGGGAACGAATGTGGGGCAACGCCGCCACCACCCTGCTGGTGGCGTACGACGACACGCCCGGCCCGTTCGTCGAGCGGTGCCAGGCGCTGCAGAAACAGCTGTACGACGACCTCGACGCCGGTGAGTTCTCCGGGGTCGCGGTCGGCCGGGAGCTCAACCGGCGCGACGGCAGCGTGGGCAACCCCGTGCCGGTGGTGTTCAGCAGCGGCCTCGACCTGGTGCCCGGCGTCTCCGACGGTTTCCGGCTCGCGCTGCCGGCCGCCACGCTGGCGCACAGTGCCATCGCGACCCCCGAGGTGCTCCTCGACCACCAGGTCTTCGAGTTCGACGGCGCGCTGGTCTGCAACTTCGACCACGACCGGTCCTCGTACCCGCCGGGCCTCGTCGACGACCTCGCCGAGTACCACCGGCACCGGTTGCGGCAGCTGGCCGCGAACGCCGACGCCTGGACCGGGACGGGCCCGCAGCCGCTGCCCGTGCGGCAGCTCGCCGACCGCCGGCGGGCCAACCGCACCGAGGCGCCGGGCCTGGAGGGCGAGCTGCACGGGGCCGTCGTGGACCAGATGCGCTGCCGGCCGGACGCCGTCGCGGTCGTCGACGCCGAGCGGAGCCTGACCTACGGCGAACTCGACCGGCTGTCGGCGGCCCTGGCGGCCCGGCTGCGGGACGCGGGCGTGGGCGTGGACCCGGGGCGCGCCGACCTGGTCGCCGTGCGGGTACCCAAGTCGTGGCAGCAGCCCGTGGCCGTGCTGGGCGTCCTCCGGGCGGGCGGCGCGTACCTCCCGGTCGGTCCGACCTGGCCCGAGGCGCGGGTCCGCGAGGTGCTGCGACAGAGCGGCGCGACCGCCGTCGTCGGCACCGACGCCGCACCCCTCGACGGACTCCCCGAGCTGCCCGTCGTCGTGGTGCCGACGCACGGCTCGGCCGCCTCCGACGGCCCCGGCCCGGACGGCCGCGGTCCGGACGGCGGCGACCCGGACGGTCTGGGCGGCGACCTGCGGCGGACGGCCTACGTCATCTACACCTCCGGCTCCACCGGAGCCCCGAAGGGCGTGGTGATCTCCCACGGGGCGGCGACGAACACGCTGCGGGACCTGACGAGGCGGCTGGCCCTGACGTCGGCCGACCGGGTGCTCGCCGTCTCCTCGCTCGCGTTCGACCTGTCGGTCTTCGACATCTTCGCCGTCCTGGGCGCCGGCGGCACGGTGGTCGTGCCCGCCCACAGCGACGTGCCCGATCCGGAGCGGTGGGGCGAGCTGTGCCGACGGCACGGCATCACGCTCTGGAACTCGGTGCCCGCCCTGTTCTCCGTCACGCTGGAATATCTGGCCGACCGGGCGCCGGAGATGCTCCGCGCGCTGCGGCTCGTCATGCTCAGCGGCGACTGGGTCCCGTTGCCGCTGCTCGACCGGATCGCGCAGGCGTGCCCCGGTGCGCGGGTCATGGCCGCCGGCGGCGCGACCGAGGCGTCCATCTGGTCCAACTACTTCTGGACCGAGGACCTGACGCCGGGCTGGTCCAGCGTCCCGTACGGCTATCCGCTGGCCAACCAGACCATGCACGTGCTGGACCGGCAGCTGGCCGACGCGCCGGCATGGGTGCCCGGCGACCTCTACATCGGTGGAGCCGGGGTGGCCGACGGCTACCGGAACGCGCCCGAGCTGACCCGGGCGTCCTTCTCCACCGACCCGGTGACGGGCGAGCGGCGGTACCGCACCGGGGACCGGGCGCGGTACTGGCCCGGCGGCATCCTCGAGTTCCTGGGCCGCCAGGACGACCAGGTGAAGGTCGGCGGGCACCGCATCGAGCTCGGCGAGATCGAGGTCCGGCTGTCCGAGCACCCGGACGTGCGCAAGGCGGTCGCCGTGGTGGCCGCGGGGCGGGGCGAGTCGTACCTGGCCGCGTTCGTCATCCCGGCCCCGGGCTGCGCCGCCGCGGACCCGGCCGCGCTGCGGGCGCACCTCGCCGCCGGGCTGCCGTCGTACATGGTGCCCGCCGTGGTCACCGTGGTCGACGAGGTGCCGCTGACGGCGAACGGCAAGGTCGACCGCAAGGCACTCGTCGCGCGGCTTGCCGCCGGTCCCGTCGTACGCGGGACGGGCCCGGCGGTCGTCGCGCCGCGCACGGCGGACGAGGCCCGGCTGCTCGGCCTGTGGCAGGAACTGCTCGGCCCGGAGGTCCGCGGTGTCACGGACGACTTCTTCGCCCTCGGCGGCAACTCCCTGCTGGCGGTCCGGTTGTTCCACCGGATCAGGGCGAGCTTCGGCCGGACCCTGCCCCTGGCGTCGCTGATGCGCAGCCGCACGGTCGCCGACCAGGCGAGCCAGCTGCGGGCGGCCGGGCAGCACCCGCACGGCGGTACGCCGCTCGTGCGCATCAAGGACGGCGATCACGCCCGCACCCTGGTGCTGGTGCACCCGGTGGGCGGCGACGTGCTCTGCTACGAGCCGTTGGTCGAGGCGCTCGACCGGCAGGCGGTCACCGCCGGCGCCACCGTGTACGGGTTGCGGGCAGTCGGCCTGCAACCCGGTGAGGAGCCGCCGTCCGACATGACGGAGCTGGCCGCCCGCTACGGCGAGGCGCTCCGCGAGGTCCTGCCGGAGGGCGCGGACGTGCACCTCGTCGGCTGGTCGATGGGCGGCACCGTGTCGGCGCGCGTCGCCGGGTTGCTGGCGGAGCGGGGCCGGCCGGTGCGGTCGGTGACCGCGATCGACTCGTTCACCGGCCGGCCGGAGGGCCCCGCCGTGACCCTCCGGCAGCGGCTCGCCGGCTTCTTCACCGACCTGGCGCAGGGCGAGGACGTCAGCGGCCACCTGCCGGGGGACGTATCCGTCGACGAGCTGCCGGCGGCCCTGCCCGCCCTCCAGGACGCCCTGGTCCAGGCGGGCCTGCTCGCCGCGCCGCTCGACGTCGGGGACCTGGGGCGGCTGTTCGACGTCTACCGCCGCAACTCGGAGATCCTGGAGGGACACCGGCCCGGTGCGCCGCACGAGCGGCTCCTGCTGCTGCGGGCGCGGGAGACCCGGCGCGACGCCTTCCCCGGCCTGGTGCCGCTCGACGAGATCCTGCCGGGCGCCGCCTGCCCGTACCCGATCGACGGCACCCACTACTCAGTCATGCGCCCCGGCCGGGTCGCCGACGTCGCCGCCCTCATCGCGTCGCACATCGCCGCGGCGGAGGAGCCGGAGCCGTCCGAACCCGACGCCGAGCCGTACTACCTGCGCGGAAAGCTCTGGTGCTGACCCGGCCCAGTGCGGCCTCCGGGCGTGGGCCGGGCTGCGCGGGACGACATCGACGCCCGGGACCGGGGGCGGCGTGCACTACCGGAACACCGACGGGGTAGGCGCGGCGCCCGGACGCAGGGTGGCCGGACACCACCTGGCCGACCTTGACCAACTGTTCAGCTCACGAAGCGGAGGGACCACGCGATGACCAGGACAGCCAACAAGAACGAGATCTGGAACTCCGGCACGTTCGACGTGATGCGACGCAAGCTCATCCCCTCCTTCGACCTCATCTACTCCAGCGCGGTGCACGCGGTCGTCGAGACCGTTCCGGCGACGGCGCGCATCCTCGACCTCGGCGCCGGCACCGGGCTGCTGGGCGGCGCCATCCTGGAGCAGCTCCCGCAGGCCGAGCTGACCCTGGTCGACCACTCGGACGCGATGCTCGTCAAGGCGCGGGAGCGGTTCGCCGGCAACCCGCGGGTCTCCGTGCTGGTGTGCGACATGAAGGACCCGCTGCCGGCCGGTCCCTTCGACGCGGTGGTGTCCGGCCTGGCGATCCACCACCTCACCCACGAGGACAAGCAGGACCTCTTCCATCGCATCCACGAGGTGCTCACCCCGCGGGGCGTGTTCGTCAACGTCGAGCAACTGGCCGGTCCCAACCCGCAGGTCGAGGCGATGTACGACTTCCAGCACGAGGCGCACGTGCAGCGCGCGGAGTGCCCGCCCGACGAGTGGGCCGCGGGCCGCGAGCGGATGAAGCTGGACATCTGCGCCACCCTGGAGGACCAGCTGGAGTGGCTGCGCAAGGCCGGTTTCGGGCAGGTGGACTGCCTGGCCAAGGACTGGCGCTTCGGCACCTACGCGGCGTGGGTGGCGGCATGACCGCGGTGCTCTGCCAGGCGGTGGCCGACGTCGCGGCGCGCCGGCCGGAGCGCGTGGCCGTCGTCGACGTCGACGGCAGCGAGTTCCGCTACCGGGAACTGGTCGTGCTCGTCGAGCGGCTCGCCGCCGGGCTGCACGGCAGGGGAGTCCGGGCCGGCGACACGGTCGCGACCGCGCTGCCCAACAGCGTCCGCTACGTCGCGCTGATCCTGGCCGTCGCCCGGGTCGGCGCCCGGTACGTGCCGCTGATGCGCAACTTCACCGCCGCGGACACCGAACGGGCCGTCGGGCAGGCGCGTCCGGTGCTGCTCGTCGCCGGCCGGGAGCACCACGTCGCGCCGGGGACCGTGCCGGTCGTGTCGCTGCACGACCTCGACGTCGACGCGCCGCCGGCACCGGACGAGCCGTACGCCGGCCTGTTCCGCCAGCTGTGGACCTCCGGCTCCACCGGCTTCCCGAAGATGATGGTGTGGCGGCAGGACAAGTTCGTCGCCGAGCGTCGGCGCTGGCTGGCCGACACCGGCATGACCGCCGACGACGTCTACTACTGCCGGCACCCACTGGACGTCGCGCACGCCACCGACCTGCACGTGTTCGCCGCGCTGCTCAGCGGCGCCCGACTGGTGCTGGCCGACCCGGACGACTCGCCGCGGGCGTACCTCGACCGGCTCCAGCGGGAGCGGGCCACCGTGATGAGCGCACTGCCCGCGCACTACGAGATGCTCGTCCGGGCCGGTGCCGACGCGCAGGTGGACCTGTCCGCGCTGCGGCGTCCGCTCTGCGGCGGGGCCTACCTCAGCCCCGACGTGGTGCGCGCCGCCGCGGACACGCTGGGCATCCACATCCGGCAGATCTACGGCTCGACCGAGTTCGGTCTCGCCCTGGGCAACATGGCCGACGAGTTGCAGACGAGCGGGGCCATGCCGCCCGTACGCGGTGTCGGCGCCCGGCTCGCGCCGCTGGTGGACGGGCACGCCGACATCGGCGAGCTGGTGCTGCGCTCCGACTGCACGAGCGAGGGCTACCTCTTCGCCGACGCCGCGAACGCGCGCACCTTCCGCGACGGGGAGTTCTGGACCGGCGACGTCGCGCAGGAGGTCGGCGACGGCGCGTACCGGATCGTCGGCCGGGTCTCCGAGGTGCTGTCCACGCCGGACGGGCCGGTGCTGGCCCCCGTGCTCGACGCCGAGTGCCGCGCGGCCAGCCCCGGCGCGCAGGTGGTGAGCCTGCCGCTCGATCCGGGTGAGCTCACCGACCGGGTGCTCGTGGTGGTCCGCCCGGGAGACGGCGTCGACCCGGACGACGCCGTCGGGCAGGTCAGCGCCGTCCTGGCCGGGCATCGGCTGGCAGCGACGGTGCGCCTGGTGGACGAGATCCCGCACACGCCGGTGGGCAAGATCGACAAACCGGCCCTGCGCCGCCGGTTCGCCCTGGTGAGCCGATGATGCGCGCCGAGTTCCACGGCGCCGGGCCGGACCTCGTCCTCGTTCCGGGCCTCGCCGCCAGCCGGCACTTCTTCGACACCACGGTGGCGGAGCTCGGCCGCGACCACCGGGTGGTGACCGTCGACCTGCCGGGGCACGGCGACGCCCCCGCTCCGACGCGGCCACCCACCCTGTCCGACTGCGCCGTCGCGCTGCACGAGGTGATCGAGAGCCTCGGCTCCGACGACGTGACGCTGCTGGGCTGGTCGCTGGGCGCGACCGTCGCCTGGACCTACCTGGCGGAGTACGGCACCCGGCGGGTCCGCCGGTTGATCAGCGTCGAGCAGACGCCCTGGCTGCTCGCCGAGGAGGGCTGGCCGTACGCCGCGTTCGGCTCCCTCGACGAGGCGGGGGCCGCGGCGCTGCTCGGCGACGTGCGCAGCGACTGCGGGGCCTTCGCCGAGACCCTGGTCCGCAGTTCCTTCGCCGTCGACGGCCCCGCCCCGGACGAGGCCCTCGTCGCGGACCTCGTGCGGCAGGCCCGCCGCGCCCACCCCGACGCGGTCGGCGGGCTCCTCTCCGACGTGCTCGCGCAGGACTGGCGGGACCGGGTCGCCGCCCTGCGACTGCCCACCCTGCTCGTCCACGGGCGCCGCAGCGCGGTCTACCCGCCGGAGGTCGGCAGTTGGCTGGCCAAGACCATCCCGGACGCCCGCGTGGAGTTCCTCGACCACTCCGGCCACCTGTGTTTCCTCGAGGAGCCGGCGGCGTTCGCCGCCGCTGTCCGCGGCTTCCTGACCAGTGAGGAGAAGCAACCATGACGTCCAGCACCGATACGCCCGCCCCCACCCAACTGGCCCGCCGGCTCTGCTGGATCTACCCCGACCGCGGCACGGTGCGCCAGCGGGCGGCGGAGGCGGCTGCCATCTGGACGACCTACACGGAGATCGCCAAGGACTGCGGCCTGGCCATGTCCCTGCACAAGGCGGAGGCGCTGGCGGTCGAGGCCGTCGGCGACGAGCACCGGGTGTTCCTCGACGGCGAGCGGATCACCCCGGAGGACACCATCCTGGTGACCTCGCTGTGGTCGCTGCCGCACCAGGTGCAGGAGGTCTGCAACCAGCTCTTCGCGTACTCGATCCTCGAGCAGGCCGGCTTCTACCTGCCCATCCAGCCGCGCATGTCGTACATCACGACGGACAAGATGGCCACGATGCTCTACCTGCGGGACTGTCCCGTCCCGCGGGTGCCCACCGTGCGCATCGGCACCGGCCGCGACTCGATCAGCCGCCACTACGAGCCGGTGCTGGAGAAGCTCGACTTCCCCATGCTGGTCAAGCCCGCGTACTGGGGCATGGGCCAGGGCGTCTGCCTGGCCAACAACGAGCACGAGCTGCGCGGGCTGATCGGCCTCGCCGGCGGCGCCGACACGGCCCTGGTCGTCCAGCCCTACCTCGGCACCGGCGTCAACGACTTCCGGGTGTACGTCATCAACGGCAGGGCGCACACCGTGCTGCGCCGGATCCCGCAGGGCGAGTCGCTGACCGCGAACCTGGTCAACGGCGGGCGGCTGGAGTACCCACCACTGCCGGAGGAGCTGGAGAGCTCGATCGACTACATCGCGGAGAAGCTGCGGATGCCGTACTTCGCGGCCGACTTCCTCTGGGACGGCAAGCAGTTCTGGCTGTCCGAGGTGGAGCCGGACGGCGCGGTCGGCTACGCCACGACCGAGGAGATCGCCAAGATCCAGCGGCCGGTCATCGAGTCCCGGTTCCGCGCGTACGTCGCGGCACACGCCGCGTGGATCGCCGGCGAGGGAGGTGCGGCATGACCGTGACGATCGGCGAACTGCCCTGGGAGGACGTGCTGGCCCAGGCGCGCTTCCTTGACGGGCGCGGCGGCGCGCCGGTGCCACCGGACGCCGCCGCCCTGTCCGACCTGGCGGTGAGCGGCCCGGCGGAGATCGTGGCGGTCACCCGGGAGTTGGCCCGGGAGACGGGCAGCGCGCTGATGTCCAGCGGCGGCACCACCGGCAAGCCGAAGCTCACCTACGTGCCCTATCACCAGGCCGTGGAGCGGGTACTGCGGGAGTGGCGGCCGCTGGCGCCCGGCAACGTGCTGCTCAACCTCTTCAACCCCGGCCGGCTGTGGGCGTCGCACTACTACATCCACACCCTCGCCGAGCGGTCGCGGTGCACGGTGCTGCCGTCCGGCGCCTACCCGCCCGAGGACGTGGGCAACTGGGTGCCGATGTTCCGCGAGATCGGCCTCGACGCGCTCACCGGCACCCCGAGCGCCCTGGCCGACTTCGCCGAGGGCCTGATCGCGGCGAACGAGACGCTGCCGATCAGGACCATCATCTGGCTGGCGGAGCCGTGGACCGACGCCAAGCTCCGGGTCGTGCAGAAGGCGTTCCCGGAGGCCGAGTACTGGGCCAACTACGGCTCGGTGGAGACGTACATCATCGCCACCAACACCCCGGCCTGCGACCTGCAGACCCTCCACCTCATGCCCGACCAGACGCTCGAACTGGAGGAGGAGGGGGCGCTGTTGACCCGGCGTGGCACGGGCTGGACGATGCCGGCGGTGCGTTACCGTCTCGGGGACCGGCTGGCGTCCGCCGAGTGCCGATGCGGCCGTCCCGACGGACTTCAGGTCCTGGGACGAGCGGACGACGCGGTGAGCCTGCGCAGTGCCCTGTTCAGCGTCGGTGAGGTGGTGTCGTTCGCGCGGACCCTGCCCGGCGTCGAGGAGGCCCAGCTCGTCCTGACGCGCGACACCGAGTCGCCGAGGGCGGCCACGGCGCTGACGCTGGAGTATTCCGGGGGCGCCGACGCCGAGGACGTGCGGGCTCACCTGACCGCGCAGTTCTACCACCTGGCGGCGGTGCACAGGCAGGTTCCGGGAGCGATCACCGCACGCCGGGTCGACAAGGTGAGTCGCGTCGAACGCACCAACAAGGTGCCACCCGCAATCTGGAGGCAGTGAGTGACGTCGGAAGCCCTGCAGCAGGAGACCGCCGCCCGTGGGGGATGGCGGGAGAATCCGTGGGTCAGCCTCGTGGTGCTGGCCCTCGGGTTCTTCCTGACGATGCTCGACGTGTCGATCGTCAACATCGCCATCCCCGACATCCGCGCGGACTTCGGCGCGTCGCTGCCGACGGTGCTGTGGTCGGTCAACGCGTACGTGCTGGTGGTGGCCGTGCTGCTGATCACCGCCGGCCGGCTCGGCGACCTGTTCGGCCCGCGTCGGCTGTTCGTCGTGGGCATCACCGTCTTCACGGTGTTCAGCCTGCTGTGCGGGCTGGCCCAGGACCCGGGCCAGCTGATCGCCGCGCGCGCCCTGCAGGGTCTGGGCGCCGCGCTCCTGCTGCCGCAGACGATGGCCATGATCGTGAGCCTGTTCCCGCCCGCCCGGCGGGGGCTCGCGATGGGGATCTGGGGTGCGGTCGGCGGGGTGGCGGCCGTCGCCGGCCCGTCCGTCGGCGGCCTGCTGGTCACCACGCTGGACTGGCGGTGGATCTTCCTGGTCAACGTGCCGATCGGCGTCGCGGCGGTGGCCCTGGCCCTCGTGGCCGTGCCGGACCTGCGCTTCGACCGCCGGCACCGGCTCGACGTCGGCGGCATCCTGCTGGCCTCCGCGGCCCTGTTCTGCCTGGCCTTCCCGCTGATGGAGGGCGAGCGGTTCGACTGGGCGCCGTGGACGCTGCTCATGCTCGCGGCGGCGGTCGTGCTCGGGGTGGCGTTCGTCTGGCAGCAACGCGGCCGGCAGGACCGGGAACCCCTGGTGCCGTTCGTGCTGCTCGGCATCCGCTCGTACGCCGCGATGGTCGTCGTGGCGGCGGCGGTCTCCTTCGGGATCATCGGCTTCATGCTGCTGATGACCCTGTTCTTCCAGTCGGTGCTGGGCTTCTCCGCCCTGGCCGCGGGGCTGGCGCTGGCGCCCCCGGCGCTGGTCTCCACCCTGCTCGCGCCGTTCGCCGGGAAGGTCACCGACCGGCTCGACGGCCGGGTGGTCCTGCTCGGCGGGTTGCTGCTCACCGTCGTCGGGATGGGCTGGGCGGCGGCGGTGATGCGGCTCGACGCGGCCTGGCTGACGTTCCTCGGCCCGATGATGGTGATCGGGCTGGGCAACGGGCTGCTGATCGCGCCGATGGCCTCGGTGGCGATGCGCGAGGTGCAGCCGGCCCTGGCCGGCGCCGCGTCGGGCCTGCTGAACACCGTCCGCCAGCTCGGGCCGGTACTGGCGGTCACGCTGGTCGGCCTGCTGCTCGCACAGCGGTTGTCCGCCTGGGCGGAGGGCGCCGCGCCGGCGGACCGGTACGCGGAGGCGCTGCGGCTGGGGATGGTGCTGCCGGTGGCGGCCATCCTGGTCGGCGTCCTCGCCTGCCTGCCCGGCGCGCTGCGCACCATCCGTCGGACCGGCGCAGGGGGATCGGCATGAAGGTGGGCTTCTGGTTCGACCCGCTCTGCCCCTGGGCGTGGATCTCCTCGCACTGGCTGGTGCAGGTGCAGCAGGTCCGTGGGATCGAGCCGTGCTGGGACCTGATGAGCCAGGCGATCCTCTACGAGGACCAGGACCTGACGCCGGAGCAGCGGGACACGGTGCGGGAGATGATCAAGCCGCTCCGGGTGTTGGCCGCCGCCGAGCAGCGGTACGACGACGAGGCGGTGCCGCTGTTGTACGCCGCGCTGGGCGTCCGGTTCCACGACCGGGGGCTGCGCCACCGCCTGGACGTCCTGCCGGAGACGGTGGGCGACGCGCTGCGGGCGGCCGGCCTCGACCCCGCACTCACGGCGGCGATGGAGAGCACCGAGTTCGACGGGCGGATCCGCCGGTCGCACGAGGAGGCGGTGAGCCGGGCCGGCCCCGACGCGGGGACCCCGGTCATCGAGGTGGACGGGGCGGACGGCCGGGTCGCGTTCTTCGGCCCGGTGGTGTCGCCCGCCCCGCGCGGCGAGGCCGCCGGCCGCCTGTGGGACGGGCTGCTCCTCCTCGCCGGTACACCCGGCTTCTCCGAGCTGAAGCGCTCCCGCACCCAGGGGCCCATCTTCGACTGACCGCTTCGCGCTGATCCGAAGACCTTTTCGCTAGGACGGGGGAGGCTCCATGGCAAAGGCGACTTTTCCGGTAGGACAGGTGAGACAACGGGCGAGCCGGATGCCGTACCGGCGGTACGCGCCCGCGGCCGTCGTGGATCTGGCCGACCGGTCCTGGCCGGCGAGGCGGATCACCACGGCGCCGCGCTGGTTGTCGACGGACCTGCGGGACGGCAACCAGGCGCTGCCGCAGCCGATGGACGTCGAGCGCAAGACCCGACTGTTCCGGCTCCTCGTCGCGCTGGGCTACAAGGAGATCGAGATCGGGTTCCCGGCGGCCAGCCGGACCGAGTTCGAGTTCGCCCGCACGATCATCGAGAACGACGAGATCCCGGACGACGTCCTCATCCAGGCGATCGTGCCGGCCCGGCCGGAGCTGATCCGGCGTACGTTCGACGCGCTCGCCGGCGCGCCGCAGGCCATCGTGCACCTCTACAACTCGACGTCGCCGACGCAGCGTCGGGTCGTCTTCCGGGCGGACCGCGAGGGCGTCCTGCGGCTGGCGGTCGACCACGCGCGGCTGTGCCGGGAACTCGCCGACGCGCATCCCGGCCGCATCGGGTTCGAGTACTCGCCCGAGTCGTTCTCGCAGACCGAGCTCGACTTCGCGCTCGACGTCTGCGCGCAGGTCACGGACGTCTGGGACCCCGGTGACGACCGCGAGATCATCATCAACCTGCCGGCGACCGTCGAGTGCGCGGGACCGCACGTCTTCGCCGACCAGGTGGAGTGGATGAGCCGCAACCTGCCCCGGCGGGAGCACGTCTGCCTCTCGCTGCACCCGCACAACGACCGCGGCACCGGGGTCGCCGCGGCCGAGCTGGGCCTGCTGGCCGGCGGCCAGCGGATCGAGGGCTGCCTGTTCGGCAACGGCGAACGGACCGGCAACGTCTGCCTGGTCGTGCTGGGCCTCAACCTGATGAGCCAGGGCGTCGACCCGCAGATCGACCTGTCCGACATCGACGCCGTCCGGCACGAGGTCGAGCAGTGCACCGGGATGCGGGTGCCGGAGCGGTACCCGTACGCCGGCGACCTCGTCCACACCTCGTTCTCCGGATCCCACCAGGACGCCATCAGCAAGGGCCTGCGGGCGTTGTCCGCGGAGGCGGCGGCGCGGGGCACGGCGTTGTCCCAGCACCGGTGGGACGTGCCGTACCTGCCGATCGACCCCAAGGACATCGGGCGCTCCTACGAGGCGATCATCAGGGTGAACAGCCAGTCCGGCAAGGGCGGCGTGGAGTACCTGCTGCGGTCCCGCTACGGGCTGACCCTGCCGCGCAGCCTCCAGATCGAGATGTCCGGGCTGTCCCAGGCGGTGTCCGACGACGAGGGGCGGGAGGTCACCGCGGAGGAGCTCTGGGCGACCTTCCGCGCCGAGTTCCTGCCGACCGCCCCCGACGTGCGACTCGTGTCGTACGAGGTGTCGCCGGCTGAGTCGGGGCCGGGTGCGGTAAAGGCGGAACTGGCCGTGTGCGGCGGGTCGGTGGTCGTCGGCGGCGACTCCGGCCACGGGCTGCTGCCGGGCGTCGCGCGGGCGCTCGCGCAGACCGGCGCCGCGCCGGTCGTCCTCGACCACGTCGAGCAGGCGTTCACCCTCGACGGGGAGCCCGGCACGTTGGCGTACGTGCGGTGCCGGGTCGACGGCCGGGCCGTCTGGGGATGCGGCTTCGACGCGGATCCGACGGCCGCCTCGCTGCGCGGGCTGTGCGTGGCGCTGCACCGGGCCGGATGGCGTCCGGCCCCCGTCGACGCCCGGTCCCGGGTCGAGCCGCACCGGGGCTAGTTCGGCGATCACGTGGTGTACCGAGCCGGCGAGCGGCACGCCGGCTCGGTCCCGGCCGTCGCGCCGGCGCCGGCGACGGTGGGCGGGGGCGACCCGCCGGACACCAGCCGGAAGTTCCAGCCGACGTGGGCCGGTAGGTGTCGTTTCCGACAGATCCGGCCGGTTGTTGGAGCTCGCCATAGCGGCGCGACCGGCCCGACCATTAGGCTCATTTGCTGAGTGAGGCCGCCAGATATCGCCTTCACTCGATGCCGGGTAGCGAGTATTGGCTGGTTGCGGCACCGAAGGGCAGGATGGGGTGACCCGAGACGGCGAGCCAGGGGCCGACTTCGCCACACGCGAGGACAACAGACGCGTGGCGTACGAGGTGACCGGCGCGCCCGACGGATTCCCCGTCTTCCTGCTCCACGGCACACCCGGCAGCCGCCGTGGCCCGAAGCCCCGCAGCATCGTCCTCTACCGCATGGGCGTGCGCCTGATCGCCTACGACCGCCCCGGCTACGGCGACTCCGACCGCCGCGAGGACCGGGACGTCGCCGACGCCGCCCGCGACGTCGAGGCGATCGCCGACCATCTGGGCGTGGAGCGGTTCGCCGTCGTCGGCCGCTCCGGAGGCGGCCCGCACGCCCTCGCCTGCGCCGCCGACGCGAAGCTGCGCGGCCGCGTGAGCAGGGTGGCGGTGCTGGTGAGCCTCGCCCCGTGGAACGCGATCGAGCTGGACTGGGTCGGGGGCATGAACACCGGCAACGTGCGCGGCTTCGGGGTGGGCACCCCCGACACCGCCGCCGTGGTGGCGGAGATCCGCCAGCGCGCCGAGCGGGCCGCCGCGGACCCCCGGCTCCTGCTGGCGGACCTGAGGACGGAGATGAGCGCGGCGGACCGCCGGGCGGTCAACGACCCGGCGCTGCGCCGGCTGATCACGGACACCTACGAGGAGGCCCTCCGCTCCGGCCCGTACGGGTGGATCGACGACGTGCTGGCGTTCCGCCGCAACTGGGCGTTCGACCTCAAGGCGATCGACACCACCCTGACGCCGGTGCGGCTGTGGCACGGCGCCGACGACAACTTCGCCCCGGTCAGCCACGGCCGCTGGCTCGCCGCGCAGATCCCCGGCGCCGAGATGGAGATCCGGCCGGGCGCGGCGCACTTCGACGCGGTCGAGGAGCTGCCGCGCATCCTGCGCTGGCTCACCGATCCCGCCGGTGCGCTGAGCGGCGACCTGCTGATCGGCGCGCGGCCCGGTCAATAGGGGTGCGGGTCGAGGACCCGGCGCACGTACCGCCCGTCGCGCAGCAGCACGACGCTGGGGTGGTGCTGCCCGATCCGGTTGGCGAGCCGGTCGGCGATCCGCATCCGGCCGATGCTCACCCGCCCGCCGGAGGCCGCCTGGTTGGCGGTCTCCAGGTTGCCCCGGCTGCGCAGCGTGTCGGGATGCTCGGGCCCGAGCACCTCGGTCAGCCGCTCCACCACGTCCCGCAGCCGCTCGCGCCCCTCCTCCGGGTTGCCGGCGAGGATGGTGAAGACCGCGACGTTGTTGGCCGCGCCCATGGCGAACGGGTGCCGGTCGCCGAGCGTGGCGAGCAGCGCCTCCGCCGTGGCCTCGGTCAGCGACCGGCTGGTGCCCGTGTCGCCGGCGTCCCACAGGGCCACGCCCAGGTTGACCCGGCAGACCAGGGAGTACGGGTGCTCGGGGCCGAACACCCGGGCGAACATCTGCTCCACCTCGCCCAGCTCCGCCAGCGCCTGGGCGCTCTGCCCCTGCAGCATCAGGTTCGCCGTCCGACTGAGCCAGCTGAACAGGGTGTCGGGGCTGGTCGGCCCGAGGGTGGCCAGCAGCCGGTGGTAGGTCTCGTCGAGCAGGTGGGCCGCCTCCTCGATCTCCCCGGTGCTGCGCAGCGACACGGCCAGGTTGGCCTGGGCGGTGAGCACGTCCCGGGAGTGGTCGCCGAAGAGGCTTCGGTAGCCGGCCACCACCTCCCGCAGCAGCGCCACGGAACCCTCGTAGTCGCCGGTCTCCCGCAGGTCGCGGGCGAGGTTGTTGGCGGACGCCAGGGTGTTCGGGTGCTCCGGGCCGAGGACGACCCGCAGCCGGCGGTGGGTGCCCCCGTCGCCGTCGAGGGCCTTGTCGAACATGCCCATCAGCCGGTAGGAGGCGGCCAGGTTGTTCGCCGCGGTCAGCGTCCGGCGGTGGTCCTCGCCGAAGACCTCGACCGACGCGGCGTACGTGCGCAGGTCACGCTCCAGGGCCTCCCGGTAGCGGCCGAGCGTACGCAGGTCGGCGCCGTAGCCACCGGCGGTCATCAGGGTGTACGGGTGGCTGTCGCCGATCAGCTCCTCCTGCTGGCGCAGGGTGTCCTCGTCCAGCCGGTGGGCCTCCTCGAACCGCCCGAGCCGGCGCAGCAGGTTGGCCAGGTTGAACCGCAGGTGCAGCAGCTGGACGCGCAGCTTGCGGTGCTCCGGCCCGTCCGGCGGCAGCTTCGACAACAGCTCCGACCAGACGGCGTCGGTCTCCCGCGCGTACCGCTCGCCCTGCTCGTAGCCGCCGTTGACGTAGATGTAGCGGACCCGGTCGATGACCAGCTGCCGGACGTTGTCGTCCTCGCAGGAGATGGCGTCGGAGCCGTCGAGGTGGGGCCAGAGGATGCGGAACCGCTGCTGGTTCGCCGGGTCCTCCACCTCCCCGGGCGGACGGGAGCCGGCGAGGATGCGGTGCACCTCGTGCTTGGCGGTGACCAGCTCGTCGTCGGACATGCGGGCGCGCAGCGCCGCCTGCAACAGCCGGTGCACCTGCACCCGGTGCGCGTGCGGGTCGAGCTTGATCAGCGCGAGCTTGTTCATCCGCTGCACCAGCGCCGCGGCGATGTCGCGTTCGGACACCCGGTCGGCGACGCGGGCGGCGACCACGGGGTCGTGCGGGGCGATGACCCGGGCGACCTGGTCGCCGTAGAGCAGGTCGAGGGAGATCTCGGGGGCGAGCACCGACGCGAGCTGCAGGAGACGGTACGCCCCCGGCGAGCCCTCCCTGAGCCGTTGCAGCGGGAGGTCCCAGACCTCGGTCTCCAGGCCGGTGCGGCGGAGCCCGGCCAGGTACTCCTCGACCGGCGTGCGGGTGTCGGCGAGCCACGCCCCGACCGTGGCGACGAAGATCGGGACGTTCTCCACGGCGTCGGCGACCTTCTCGGCCTCGGCGACGCTCATCAGGTGTTCGCCCAGACGGGCGCGCAGGTGCGCCACGCTCTCCGCCCGCTCGAACGCGTCCACGTCGACCGCCCGCGCCAGGTCGCCCCAGTCGGGGTTACGGGTGGTGACCAGCACGTGGCCGTTGCCCTGGGGCAGGTACGGCCGGACGTGCTCGTACTGGTCGGCGTTGTCGAAGATGAGCAGCCAGTGCGGCGGCGCGGTGCCGTCGGCGCGGCGCTCGGTCTGGCTCAGCCGCTGCCGCAGCGCGCGGTTGGTCTCCGGCATCGTCGTCTGCGTCGGCAGGCCCAGCTCCTCGCTGAGCTCCACCATGCGCACGTCGACGAACTGCGGCGGATCGGCGGCGACCCACCAGATGATGTCGTACGCGCCCCGGAACCGGTGGGCGTACTCGATCGCGAGCTGGGTCTTGCCGAGGCCGGGCCCGCCCCGCAGCGCGACCGGGGTGCCGCCCCCGCCGGACGCCTTCAGCTCCTCCCGGAGCCGGCGCAGCAGCTCCTCGCGCCCGGTGAAGCGCGCGTTGCGGGCCGGCGCGTTGAACACCGCGGCGCGTACCCCGGGGAAGCGGACGGGGCGCAGGCCCGCCGCGCCCACCGTCCGCCCGACCAGCTTCAGCAGGTGCCCGGCGGCGTCCTCGGCCGTGAGATCGTGCACGGCGGTCCAACTGCCGACCGGGACGTCCGGGACGGGCGGGGTGTCGTCGACGTACACGGCCAGCCACGTCGGCGCGCCACGGTCGCCGTCCGGCTCGCCGAGGGCGCGCCGGGCCGACTGGTAGGCCCGGGAGACCAGGCGGACCTCCCGGAAGCCGGTGCCCGGCGGCACCGGCGCCGGGCCGTCGAGCGGAGCCGTCGCCACCCGCAGGTCGGCGGAGTTCAGCACCGCCTGCGCCCACTCCGCCCAGACCTGGTCCTCCGGCACGTGCCGCAGCACGACCAGCTCGTCGACGACGGCCGGCTTGCGCTCGAAGCGCTGCACCGTCCGGCGGCGCAACTGGTCGTCGATCCGGGGCAGGCCGGTGATCCTGCCGTTGGTGATGTGGCTGGTCAGCGTCTCGTACGCGGACAGCAGGGTGGTGCGGCCGCCCGGCTCGTCGCCGAAGGTCGCCAACGTCTCCTCGTACGCGTAGTACGCCCGGTAGGGCACCTCGACGGTGAGCCAGTAGTGCTGCCGCTCGGTGTCGGTCATGCCACCGGGCAGGCCGGCGAACCGCTGCATGGCGAGCGCCCGGCCGGCGTCCCGCTTGCCCTTCTCCCCGTCGTCGACCCGCATCGGCACGGGCAGCACCCGCCGCGCCCGGCGCCCCTCGTAGTCGCGCACCCGGGCGGCCACCGCCGCGGCGCCGTCGATGCCCTGGTCGCTGAGGGTGAAGCAGTCCACGAGGATGTCCGGCAGGTGGATCGTGCAGATCTCGGCGACGTCGCTGATGCCGGTGCGGCTGTCGATCAGGGCGTAGTCGTAGTGCCGCTTCATGTCCTCGCGCAGCGCGTCGAAGAACTGCGCGCCACCGAGCCGGTTGTAGAAGTTGTCCCAGTTCAGGCCGGTCACGCTGGTGGCGTAGTCGGGGTTGTGCCGGCCGGCCAGGAGCAGGTCGAGGCTGCCGCCGCCGGGGAACTCCCAACCCACCGAGAACGCGTACCGGTGGACCCGGGCGTACTCGCGGTGCCAGTCCCCGGGGCGGGCGGTCCCGGCGCCGTCCTCCTTGCGTCGTCGGGCGTTCTCCCACTCGTAGTCCAGGATCAGGTCCATCACGCCGCCGGTGGTGGCCACCTGTTCCGGGTCGAGGAACGGGGCGTAGAACCGGTGCAGGCCTGGGGACTCCAGGTCCCAGTCGGCGACGAGCACCCGCTGTCCGTTCGCGGCGAGGATCCACGCGGTGTTGGCGAGCGCCATGGTGCGGCCCGTGCCGCCCTTGTAGGAGTAGAAGGTGACGACCTGGCCTTCGCGCGATGGCGTCATCGTTCGTCCTTCCCTCGCGTGACGTCGAACGACCGCACCGGCGGGGCGGTCGGGGTGGATCCGGACGGCACGTCGGACGGTTGCACCGCCCGCAGGCTCGGCTTCGGGGTGGCCGAACCCTCCGGCGGGTCCACCGGGCCGTGCCGGAGGAACTGCTTGCGGGCCTCGATCACCAGCAGCGGGGCGCAGCGCTCGAACTCCTCGATCGCGCGCGCCGGCAGTACCCGGGGGAAGCCGGCGTCCTGCAACGTACCGGCGATCGACTCCGGAACCGGCTCGCCACGCTCGTGCTCGGCGGCGATCACCAGCGGGACGACCCAGCGGGGCAGGCCCTCCAGCGCGGACCGGGCGGCCGCCGCGCCGGCGGCGGCGTCCACCAGCACGACCGTGGGGTTCTCCGGCGCCAGGGCCCGGGCCTGCGTCAGGTCGACGACCCGGGTGGGCAGGCCGAGCCGCTCGGCGGTCGCGGCGACGTAGTCGGCCACCGCCAGCTCGTGCTGGCCCGCGTAGGGCCGCCACCGCGCGTGGTCGGTGAGGGTGGTGACCACCAGCGCCGGGCCGTCGCTGTCGGTGACCGGGTGACTGGCCAGCGCCGCGGCCCGGGAGCGCGGCAGCGGCTGGGTCTCGGTCACCGCGACGATCCGCTCCGCCAGCGCCGCGAGGACGCTCTCGTACTGCCGGCGGTAGGCGCTGAGCTTGCACAGCGCGCGCAGGCCGTTCTCGGCGTAGTCGGCGCGGTCGCCGGCGTCGGCGACCACGTCGAGGGCCCGCGTGGTCTCCGGGCGGTCGCCCCAGGAGGGCAGCGGCAGCCACAGCACCGGCAGGAGGTGCCGCTCGGCGCGCGCCGGGGCCAGCCGGGTGAGCCGGCTGCGGAACGACTCGCGCTCGCCGAGGGCCCAGGCGTTGCGGAAGTAGTTGGGCGAGTGCAGCGGCACGAAGACGTGCGTGAGGCTCAGCGCCTCGGTGAGCGTCTGCCGGAGGTCCGCCCCCGGGCTGACCAGACCGTCGAAGAAGCCGGCGTCGCGGTCGCCCGTCCTCGTGGCGCCGCGCCGCACGGCCGCGGCCAGGTCCTGGAAGAACCGGCTCACCCAGTAGTCGGTGTCCGGCCGGGGCGTGGCCGACAGCGGCACCGAGTGGGCGTAGCTGAGGAAGAAGTAGGTCTCCCGGCGGGGGACGGCGCGGGCCGGCGGGAGGTCAGACCACGTCATGCCCGACCTCCTCGAACGTGTCGCGCAACTGCCGCACGTCGGTCGGGACCTGCGCCCGCACCCAGTGCGTCTGGTACGCCCGCGCGATCCGCTGCGCCAGCCGCCAGACCACCGCGTCGTAGGCGTCCTTGCCGTTCTTGCCGAGGCTCAGCAGGCCGTAGATGCCCTCGTCGTGGTATTGCGGGGCGATGTCCGAGGGTAACCGGGTGGGGGTGAACATCTGCCGCCGCGACACGACCTCCGGCAGGCGTCGACGGTCCACGACGGACCAGTTGACCGGGATCACCGGCGTCTCCCCCGCGGAGGGCTCGGCGCCCGGGCGGGTGAGGATCGGCCGCCGGGTGAAGGCGTCCCACTCCCGGGCGCACCAGGCGCTGTTGAGGTACTGCGGCGAGATCAGCGGGATGAAGACCTGGCAGTGGCCGGCCGCGAAGGCGAGGTCCTCGGTCCACACCTGCCCGCCGTCGAGCATCCGGTCCATGAAGCCGGCCGTCCGGCCGGGGCCGAGCCCGAGCAGCTCCACGACGTGGTCGGAGAGGTCGACGAAGAGCTGGAAAACCTTCTGGTTGGTGTCCCGCGGCGGCGCCGCCACCCGGTTCTTGGTGCGGGCGTAGCTGAGGAAGAACACGGGGGCGCTCTCGTCCTCCCAGTACTTCTCCTCTGTCACCTACCGCTCCCGACCGGCGCAGCGAGTCCCGGCTGACCACAGTATCGACCGCCACCAACTCCTGGCTGCCCCGCCCGTCACGGTCGGTGTTCATCCATCCATCCTCGGGCGAAGTCGACGGCCGCCCGGAGTCCCACCAGCCGGCACTCGGCCCCGCCGACCCGGCCGGTCCGGACCGCGCCGGCCTCGGTCAACGCCCGGCCGATCAGCGGGAAGTCGCCGTCGTCGAGGTCCGCGGCGCGGAAGTCCCGCCGGACCCGCCGCCCGTCGGGGGCGCGCACGTAGCACCGGTACGCGCGCTCGGCCGGCGGCCGGCGCCGTCGGTACTCGGCCAGGTGGAACGCGGTGCAGGCGGACCAGTCGACGCCGAGCAGGAGCACGGCGGCGTCGGCGGCGTAGAGCGCGCCGAGGGGCGAGCGCTCGCCGAGGTGGCAAGCGAGGTCGTGGACGGCGGTCAGCCGGGCCGCCCCGGGCCCGAGGGCGGCGAAGGAGGTCTGCGGGTGCCGGCTCCGCAGCGCGCCCGGTTGCCGGCGTACGTGCTCGGCGAAGATCCCCATGCCCTCCGACGGGCTGCTTTCCGGGTCGAACGGCGCGATCGCCGCCTCCACCGCCGCGACCTCGGCCCCGGTCAGCCCGGCGGTCGCCGCCCGGAACACCCGCGACGTGACGGAGTTGCCGGCCGTCTGCGCCGGTACGACCACCGTGCCCCGGCTCCCCAGCACGTCCCGCAGGGCCGCCAGCAGCGTGGTGGGGCCGCCCGCGACCCAGCCGACCCGGGACAGGGCGCAGTGCACCAGCACCGTGGCTCCGGGCGGCAGTCCCAGCGCGCGCAGGCCCGCGGCCAGCGCCCCGCGCCCGAGCGCGGGGCGCCGGCCCGGTGCGGCGTCGGCCTGGCGCAGGCTCGGCGGGTGCGCGGGGCCGCCGGTCACGGCCACCCGTCCACCGCCGCTCGCATCCGCCGGACGAACCGGTCGCCGTCGGGGGTCAGGGCGCCGAGGCCGAGCAGGGCGTCGATCGCCCCGTCGGTCCAGGCGCGGTAGCGGCGGAAGTGGCCCTCGGCGACCGGGCCGGGCCGCCGCCGCCACATGTCGGCGACCGCCAGATGGGCGTAGACGCCGTGCAGCGCGCCCTCGACCGGGCGGGGATCGTCCCGCCACGGCACGGTCAGCGTCCGGGTGTCGTCGCGGTCGAACAGGTCGCAGACGTCCAGCGTCGCGCTGAGCTTGAGGTGCTGCACCTCGTGCACCAGCAGCACCGCGAGGGTGGCGTCGTCGGGCACCGGGGTGACGGCCACCGCGCCGAAGGCCGCGCCGGCGGCGGCGCTGCGGTACCGGCCGGTGCCGTCGGGACGCAGCGGCACGACGGCCCGCAACAGGGTGCGGACCCCGGCCGCGTAGTCGGCGGCCTCGGCGTCGACGCGTCGCACCGCCCGCTCCAGCTGCCGTACCCACCCCACGGCGGCGGCGCCGGTCAGCCTGGGCTCGACCGGGATGTCGTAGCAGTCCCGGTGCGGGTCGGTGTCCTCCAGCAGCAGTCGGTGCCCGTCGACGCGGACCGTACGCACCGGCAGCCAGCCGTCCGGGTCGTCCTCCCGCGCCGGGTCGGTGTCGGGATTGAACCGCCGCCCGCCGACCCGGACGTCGCCGTCGTCGGTGGCGAGCCGGACGACGCCCCGCTCGGCGTGCACCGCGATCGCGCCGAGCGTCGGCAGGCTGACCCGCCCGTCGCGCACCGGCACGGGCAGGTCGGCCCGGATCCGGGCGTGCACCGCGGCGGCGGCCGCCACGCAGGCCAGATACGACAGGTCGGCCGCCCCGTCCCGGCACCGCCGGGCCCAGCGCCGCACGAACGGATGCGTCAGCACGGTGCGGACGGCCTTCGGGTGCGCGTCGTCCAGGTCGACCAGCAGCCGCCAGCCGGCGGCGGCGACCGGGTCACCGTCGATCCGGTCGCCGAGGGTGACCAGCAGGGCGCGCACCAGCGCCAGGTGGATCGCGGCGAGCTGTTCCGCCGAGCCTGCCGTCCCCGCTCCGGCGGCGAGGTCGTCGAGCACGCGCGGGCTGAGCGAGTCGGCCGGGCGGACCGGCTCGTCGACGGGCGGGGCCGCCGTCACCACCCGGACGAGCTTCAGCAGGTCGGGGCAGTAGACGGACGGGTTGTCGAAGCCGTTGCCCGCACGGTGACGGTGGGCGTAGAGCCCGCCGCCGCAGTGCCGGACCACCGGGCACGCGCGGCAGGTCGGGCAGAGCCCGGCCAGACCCGTCTGCCGGACGGCGATGCCGGGATGGGCCGCGGCGTCGTCCACCCGGTGCCGGAACACGTCCAGGCCGGTGACCGCCGCGCCGTCGAAGGCCGACTTGAGCGAGTCGACCTGTTCGAAGGTGCCGTCGGTCTCGACGACCACCAGGTCGGCCGGGCCGAGGCCGACCGCCTCGCTGTGGCTGGCGTGCCCGGACGCCGTGGAGAGCAGGGACTCCAGCAGGCGGATCGGTACGGGACGCCCGTCGGCCAGCCAGCGCCGGTGGACGGCCAGCAGCCAGTCGGCGTACGGCGTGGCGCGGCCGTCGGGACGGGCGGGTGGGTTGTCCCAGTTGGCGTGCGGCAGCAGGAAGTCGATGTGCGGCGGCTCCTCGGCCAGCAGCGCCTCGTACACCCGGATGGGGTCGTTGGCGACGTCGACGGTGCAGAGGATGCCGGCGTAGGCGGCCCGGTAGGCGGGACTGCGCAGCAGCGACAGGGCCCGCAGCACCTGACGGTGGCTGCTCGCCCCGTTGGCGTGGCGGCGGTGCCGGTCGTTGGCGGCCCGGTCCCCGTCCAGCGAGATCCCGACCTTGATGTCGTGGGCGAGCAGCACGTCGCAGACCGCCGGGGTGAGCAGCACCCCGTTGGACTGCATGCGCAGGTCGAGCCGGGCCACCGGGTCGATGGCGCCTCGCAGGACGGCGGCGGTGGCGTCGAGTCGTGCGGCGCCGGCGAGCAGCGGCTCACCGCCGTGCAGGACGACTCGCACCACGTCGAGCCGGTGGGCCGCTGCGTGCTCGGCGATCCGCCCCGCGGCGGCAGCCACCGTCGCGGGCGCCATCATCCGCGGCTGGCGTCGCCAGGACTGGTCGGGGTGTTCGTAGACGTAGCAGTGGTCGCAGGCGAGGTCACAGCGGCTGACCAGCTTGAGCACGTACTGCGTCAGGGGGGTGACGCTCCCGGTCGGCTCGCCGCCCGCCCCGACCGGTTCAGATCGCAGAGATGAAGGCCGCGACATCGACACGGGCCGGACGGTCCTCCCTCCGGGTGGTCGCGGCGGCGACGGACCGGGCCCGGTCGAGGGAGATCCGGCCGAGCGGGGTGCGCCGGAGGTCGTCCAGTGGCGGCGGGGTCGGATCGGGTTGAAGTACGGTGCGATCCACGTCGGTTCCCCCATTTGAGTCGGGAGTGGACGGACGGCCGCCCACAACGACGGTCAACGACGACTATCGACGATGCTATATGGCACAGCGTGTGATGTCACTGCTGCGCTACGCCATCCTGCTCGATCACTCTCGCCATCCAGCCCTCGTTGGCCAGCGAGATGATCCGTTCCGCCTCCGCGACGAACGCGTCGTCGTCGGTCCAGCCCTGCCCGGCCTCGCGGCACAACCGCAGCCGGGTGAGCTGGTCGGCGGTGCGGGCGTACTCGATCTGGTGGTGCTCGTACTGCTGCGCGGACCCGTAGCCGACGAGCGCCGTGGTGACGGTCGCCGCCACGCCGATCCAGGCGGTGAGCCCGAGGTTGTCGCCGAGCACCCCGACCGTCGCGGAGACTCCGGCGGCGGCGACCGTGAGCGCCGTCGCGGCGTACCGGATCCGCTGCGCCACCCGGCCCATCCGGCGGGCCCGCGGCAGGTAGTAGCCGTCGACCTGTCGCTGCAACCGCTCCGTCAGGTACGTCGCCACGTCGGAGACGGCCGGCAGCGGCCGGGCGGCCGGAGCCGCGTCGAGGGTGCGGCCGACCAGGTCGCCGGCGTCCCCCATGAGGGCGTCGAGCCGCCCGAGCAGGACGGCGTCCCGGTCCGCGCCGCCGAACGGGGCGACCCCGGCCAGGTAGCGGTAGGCGTCGGCCTTCAGCGCCTCGGAGACCGAGCGGAGACGGGTCCACGCGTGTACCGCGTCGCGGCCGGCCCACCGGGCCGCGACCGGCACCAGCAGCAGCGCCGCCGCCGCGACGATCGCGAGCGCCCGGCCCGCGCCGCGCTGGGTCTGCCCGAGCTGGTTGGCGAGGGTGCCGCACACGGCGGCGCCGGCGGTGAGCGCGGCGACGGTCAGGCGTGCTCGGGTGATCGCGCGCTTGGCCTCGACGGCCGCCCGTGACCAGGCGGCCTGGCGCTGCCAGATCGTCTCGACCGCCACCGAGGTATCGAAGTTCGCCACGCCCCGGATCGTAGGACGGCGACGCCCGTCCCTCCGGGCCGCGCGACTCGGCCCTGCCCCGGTGACCGGGTCACCGGGGCAGGAAGCTGTCGTACGCCTCGTCGTACCAGTCGGCCTCGTTGTGCCGGCGGACGGTGCCCCCGACGCGGGTCAGCATCAACCAGTTGTCGTTGAGGACCAGCGCCGCGTCCTCGGGCCGGTCGGCCAGGATCCGACCCACGGTCCGCAGCATGTTGGGCCTTCCCTGGTCGGTCAGGGTGTCCTTGCGCATGTGGAAGCCGACGTCGACGTAGCTCTCCGGCTCCCACACCCATGGGCCGCCGTCGTCCTCGGCCTCGTAGTAGCCGTGTCTGCCGGACGTGATGCTGACGACGAAACCGCATTCGTCGTTGAGGTCGGCGCTCAGCAGGCGGTTGCCCGCGGGCGTCGGTGTCTCGGTCGCACCCGGCGCGGCCAATCGGGCCATCTGCTCCAACGGGATGTCACTGGCGAGCGTCAGCCGATAGGTGATGGACATGTGTTCGGCCTTCCTCAGGTTCGCCTCAGGAACTGGACGATAGTGCCGCTCCGGGTGACCGCCACCAGTTCCTCCAGTCCGGGCACCGGCCAGTCGTGGAACTGCTTCTGCAGGGCTGTGAGGTCGCCCCGCCAGTCTTGGAGGTTGACCGCCACCCGTTGGGTCTGAGCGTCATCGATCTTCCTCTTGACGGCGCTCCAGACGGCTCGGGCCGAAGTGGTGGGAGAGGGAGAGTAGCAATCGAAGATGTGGCCCTCGATCAGGTAATCCGGCGATTTCGCCGGACCAACGATGTCACCGGTGCGGAGTCGAGCCGCCGCGACCTCCTGCTTCGTCGGGTTCTGATGGACCAGATAGCCCTTGTCGGCGATCTTGTCGGCGCCGTCGTTCTCCAGTTCCAGTGCTCGCCGCTCCGGCGGCCGCTCGTTCGCAGGGATCCGGGTGCGTGGGCCGGTCGGCGCGCCGCCGGGGACCCCGGTGGGACGCCTGGTCCACGGCACGAGGCCAGGGGCGGCGCCGCCCGCCGGGGGGACGGTGGAGGCGGGACCTGCGGGGGTGGCGCCGCCCGCGGTGGGCATGGTGGAGGTGTGATCCGTGGGCGTCGGGCCGGTCGGCGTGGCGCCGCCGGCCCCGCTCAGTTTCCCGACGACCCCAGCTGCCGCGCCGCGGCGACCGCCGTGTCGACGGACTGCCTGGCGGCGCCGGTGCGCTGGACCATCAGCACGAGCACCTGCTTGACGCTCTCCAACCCCTGCACCAGCGGTCCCGGCTGACCGCCCTGCAGGACGGTGGTGACGAGTCGCTTGGCCTCGTCGAGCTGGGCGATGGCGGCGGTCGTCGCGTCGCGCATGCCGTCGATCGCGCTCGCCACGGGAGTCAGCCCGGCGATCGTCTCGTCCGGGGTGGCCTCCTGCGGGACGGCCGCGGTCGCCCGGGTGGCCTCGCCGATCGTGGTGGCGACGCCGCCCAGGCCGCCCCGGATTCCGGCGATGGCGTCGCGTACCCGTGCCATGCCGGCCGCCACGGCGGCGAAGCCGGCGCCGGCGGCGCGCAACGCCACCTCCTGCGCCTGGTTGTCGGCGGCGGCCGCCAACCCCTGTGCCCTGTCGACGCCGGCCGTCAGCGCACGGAGGTCCCCGGTGATCTTCTCGATGTGCGACACGCCGCCGAACTCCCCGATCGAAGGCAGAAGGATGCTCGAAGCTGCAACCTAGCCGCAACTGTCCGTGCCCGCCAGACCGGTCACCCGGTCCGGAGCCACCACAGCACGTGGTTGTTGCCCGTGTCGGGATCCGGCCGGCCGCTGTGGATGTCCGTGGTGAATCCCCACTCGGTCACGCAGGCGTCGATCTTGAACGTGAAGGTCAGGTCCACGCTCTCGCCGGGCTTCAGTCCCCGGTGCCCGCCGTCCTGGGCGGGATGGCCGGGGGTGTCCAGCCAGTAGGGGCCGTCGTACGAGCCGTTCGGCAGGAACGCGCCGCCCCGCCACTCCAGGTGGAACCGGTCCGAGGGCTGCCTGCTGTGGTTCTTGACGGTGAACGTCACGGAGACGTCGCGCATCGCATCCTCGCACGGCCCCGAAACGGGCCCGGCGACGGGATCGGCCACGGTCAGGCCCAGGTCGACCGGGCGCTGCCGCACCGGGAAGCTGGTGGCGCCGCCCACCTGCCCGTATCGCTCGCCGTCCCAGGCGTACTGCCGCTCCTGCCGCTGCCGGTCCGTCGCGGTGCGGGAGTCGGCGACGGTGGCCGTGACGCCGCCCCGCGGACGGGCGTCGATGTCGACGATGGCCGGCATGTCGGCGGTGGTCGCGACGACCTGGCCGAGGGTGGCGACGCGGCCGTCGGCGTCCCGGTCGAACGCGACCACCTGCTCCGCGCCGTGGCCGCACCGCAGCAGGGCGGCGGTCTCCAGCTCGGCGTCCCCGTCGAGGTCGGCCTGGTGCAGTTGCACGACGCCCACCCTGGCGCCGCCGACCTTCGCCGAGGACGCCAGCCGGACGAGGCCGTCGGCGCATGCGGTGCCGGACGAACCGCTCCACGGCCATTCGGGTACGGCGACGGGCGCGGCGGTCAGCTCCGCCAGCGTGACGGGGCCGCCACCGCGTGCCGGAACCGGCGCCGACGGGGACGCGCTCGGCGACGGCGTGGCGCTCGCGCTCGGCGCGCTCGGCGTGCCGGTGGTGGCGCCGACGCTGGCCGCGACGGGGGCCGGGTCCCGACCGGGCTGGCCACGGCCGGTGCCCATGAACGCCGCCACCGGCAGCACGGCCACCAGGCCCGCCGCGACGGTCGCCGTGGTGACCCGCGTCCGGCGACGCCGGGCGACCAGGTCGCGTACGCCGCCAGGAGGACGCACGGCGGGACCGAGGCTGGCGGACAGTTGGTGGAAGGCCTCGTCGATCAACTGGACGTCGTCGTGCTCGGTCATGACACGTCTCCTCTGAGTTGACTGGCCAGCGCCGCACGCCCGCGGCTCAGCCAGGACTTGACGGTTCCCTCGGCGACGCCCTCCTGGGCCGCGATCTCGGCGACGGAGAGCTGGGCCATGTGGTGCAGCACGACGGCTCGGCGGTGCTTGGGCGGCAGCGTGGAGAGCGCCCTGACCAGGGCGACCCGGTTGGGGTCGGGGCCATCGACGACCGTCAGGCGTTGCCGGCGGAGGAAGTTGGCCGCCGTCCGGCGGCGCCGGAAGCGGCTCGTGGCGAGGTTCCACGCCACCTGCCGCACCCACTGGGCCGGGTCGTCGTACTCCCGGATCTTCTGCCAGCGGACGTACGCCCGGCAGAAGGCTTCCTGCACGAGGTCCTGCGCCTCGGCGAGGTCGCCGGCGTACGCGTACAACTGGAGGGTGAGCGGCTGGAACCTGGCCCGGTAGAACTCGTCGAAGTCGCTGCCACGGGCGTCGTCCGGCGTCACGACCATCGGCTTGACCAGCATGGCATCACGTCGCCTCTCATCCCCGTTCTGCGGCTGGCGTCAGCCGTCACAGGCACACGCGCGAGCGGCCCGGGGGGTTGCACCGGGTCTTTGTGCCCAGAGACGGGACCGCCCCCGGTCGCCGTGGGCGTCCGGGGGCGGTCGGTGTCGACGGTCCGTCAGACGATGATCTTGAAGATGTTCCAGCCGCTGCCGGCCTGGACGCGGGCGGCGAAGGAGCCGTTGTCGAGCCCGGAGTAGCGCCAGAGGATGCCGCCCGCGTCGCGGGCGACGAGGTCGTTGCGGCCGTCCTCGTCGAGGTCGCCGATGGCCACGACGGAGTTGTAGATGTTCCAGCCGGCGAAGACCTTGACCCGGCCGTTCCAGCCCTTGTTGCCGTTGCTGTGGTAGCGGTACATCACGCCGGTGGAGTCGATGCCGAGCAGGTCGCCGTGGCCGTCGCCGTTGACGTCACCGACTCCGATCACGCGCGGATAGATCCCCCAACCCGAGCCCACCTGGACGCGAGGGTTGATGCCCCCGCGACCGGTGGTGGTGTAGAGCCAGAGCTTGCCGGTGCTGTCCACGCCGAGGATGTCGTGGTGGCCGTCGCCGTTCACGTCACCCGGCGCGAGGATCGACCGGTACATCATCCAGCCACCACCCAGGCTCACCGTCTGCGCGCCACCGAAGCCCAGGTGACCGGTGCCCAGGTGCGCCTTCAGGTACCCGTTGCCGTCGCGGACGAGCAGGTCGGGATGCGCGTCGCCGTTGTAGTCGCCGAACGGCACCAGGGCCGAGGTCCGCTCGGCCCCTGAGCAGCTGAGACACCAGTTCTCCGTGTACCCGTTGCTGTAGAGCTGGCCGCGAGGCGACGTGGGTCGCGTCCCGTACCAGTGGCCGTCGCCCGTGGACTTGACGCCGAGCAGGCCCGGTCCGCCGCTGCACTGGTAGCCACGGAAGGGAAAGCTGCCGCAGTGGACGACCAACTCGCCCGAGCCCACCGTGACCGGCGCGGCGGTATCGGTGGGCGTGCCCTTCAACGTCCAGGTGTAGGCCCCGTTGAGCGCCGGCTGTCCCGACGGCAGCCTGCCGTCCCACCGCAGGTGGACGTACGTCCGTGCCTTGCCACCGCCGGCGCGGTGCACCAGCTCGCCCGTCCACTTGCGGGTGACCGTGAGTTCCCAGCTCCAGAGCGGACGACTGGGTCGCACGTCCGCCTGCCAGGACAGGCCGGCGGAACGCGGATACACCAAGTCGTTCGCGATCACGCTGCCGAACCGGGGGGCGGTGCCCGGCACCCCGGTGTCGACCACGTGCACCGCCCGGTCGGCGTCGGCGTACGCGATGCCGGAGCCGTGCCGGTCCACCGCCCAGGTGACGCCGCGACCGTCGGCGGGGGTGCCGGCGGGCAGGTCGGCGAGCTTCACCGGGGCGTGGAGGGTGCCGTCGTGGAAGGCGGTCATCCGCAGGGCGCCGGTGTCGTGCCGGACCAGGAAGCCGTCGCCGAGCAGCGCCGGCCCGGACGGCACCGTGAGGCTCCTGTCGTTCTCCAGGTCGTGGACGCCGGCGGGACCGGTCGCACCGCAGGCCCAGTAGATCCAGCGGGCGCCGGTCTGCACCTCGGTCGGCACGCACGCCGCGCCGGTCGAGACCGTACGCGTGGTCTTCCCGGTCGACAGGTCGACCGCCGCGAGCTGGCCGGCCGTGGCCGTCGCGGTCCACAGCGTGTCGAACCACAGCGCCGCCCCGGTCTTCGGCGCGGTCCGAACCACCTGGTTCGACGTGATGTTGACGACGTGCTGGTTGTTCGAGGCGCCGTCGCTCACGAGGACGAGCGGGCCCGCGGCGTCGATGAGCCGCCCGTTCCTGGTGGGCAGCGGCGTCTGGTCGTACCCACCCGCGGCCGTGTCCACCGTGAGGACGGTGTCCATCGTGCCGGACACCAGGTACGCGGCACCGGAGTTGGTGCCGTCGACCAGGCGTACGCACGTCACGTCCGTGGCGCACGGCGCCGGGGCCGAACGCAGCATGACGCGCTCCCCGGACGTGTATCGGGGATCGGGGAAGATGGGGTGGTTGGCGGCGACGTACTCGGTCGCGCCCGTCTTCGGCGACACCTGGGACTGGACGTGCCGGACCAGGCCCTGGCGGTAGCTGATCCCGGCGTTCGCCAGCGGGTCCCGCACAGGGAGCACCGGCGTGACGATCGGCGTCTCACCGGGCCGCCCGGTGATCCGCCGCACCGCCCAGTCCGAGGGGCCCGAGCCGCCGACGACCAGGGCCGTGCCGTCCGGTCCCTGCACGAGCGCCTGGAGACCCCAGGAGATCCTCGGCAGCAGCGTGGGGCGGGGCGCGGTGGTCTGCACCGGCACGTAGGTCGCCGGAAAATACTCGCCCGTGTCGTTGGTCTGGCTCTGGCTGATCACCAGCCCGCCGTCCACGACGGCGGTACGGAGGAGGCTGTCCTGCGGGACGGTCACCAGCCGGGCCGAGGTGTCCGTGCCGCTGGTCAGGCCGCGGCGGGAGTAGAGGTGGTACCGGCCGCTGCTCGACATCCAGCCCACGGTGTCGCCCGAGAGGCGCCAGAAGGCCGACGGGACGCCGTTCGGGATCCGCGCCACGGTCGCGGTGGCGAGGTCGAGCAGCCCCATCCGCTGCCCGCCGTCGGCCAGGTAGCCGACCACCACCGAGGTCTCGTCCCCGACCGGCGGCAGCCCGCTGGGCGTGGCGTCCGCCGGGATGCCGGTCACCGGCGTCGTCGTCCACGTGCCGTCACCGTTGGGGCTTCGCAGCTCCAACGTCACGCCGGTGAGCGGCGGCTTGCGCAGCAGCATCCGCTGGCCGTAGACGCCCCACACGATGTGGTCGGCGGGGATCTCCCACTGCTGCCAGCTCCGGTCGGCGAGGTCGAGCACGCTGACCTTGCCCGGCGCCGGCCGCGCGGGCACCTGGGCGGTGGTGAAGACGCTGTCGCCGCCGGCCGGCTTGAGTGCCGAGGGCTGGACGCCGGCCAGGTCCTCGACCCGGACGGTCGCACCGGTGTCGTACCGCGTCCACAGGTAGTCGGGAGAGTTGTTGTGCCGGTGCAGGAAGCCGGTGCGGCCGGCGAAGAACACCGCCTCGTAGGCGGGAACGGTCGCGTCCGCCGGCGGGACGACGGCGAGCTCGCGAGGTGCGGTGCCGGTGTCGGCGGCGGCCGGCGCGGCCGGCACGGTCAGCAGGCCGAGGGCGAGGGTGGTCGCCAGGGCACCTGCCGGAAGACTGCGGCCCAAAGAAGTTCCTCCTGGATGGGGCTGCGCACAGATGCGCGCAGCCTATCCGCGGGACCATCGACGCACGCGCCGCCGAACGGACGATTTCCGCTCGCCCGCGCGGGGCGGTTCAGTCCGCCCGGTGCAGCGGCCCCCACTCCGACGACGCCTGCGCCTCGACCGCCCGGTCCGCCTCCCACAGCGCCCGCTCCGACACCCAGGCGACCGGCCGGTGGCAGTGCACCAGCGGCTCGTTGTCCGGCCCCCGGCCGCACTGTTCCCCGACCAGCACCCAGGGCCGTACGCCGGGGCCGCGCAGCTCGCGCAGGTGGCAGTAGTCGTAGAGGCGCCGGGCCACCCACAGCCGCAGCGGCCGGTCGCCCCACCACGACTCGACCGCGAGCGGGTTCGCGGAGAGGCCGGGCAGGTCGATGCCGGTCAACGCGTCCTTGCTGGACTGCCCGGACCCGCGCCCCCCGCCCAGGTCCGCGCCGGGGCCCCGGGACCACCGCACGTACAGCTCCTCGCCGGGGTCGGCCCTCCGCAGCAGGTCGACGAGCTGGTCCAGCCCGTCGACGACCGGCATCACCGCCTCATGTCGCACGCCGCCCATGGTGCTCCACATGCCCCAGGGGCGGCCGGCCATTCATCCCAATTCGAGGTGGGCCGCCGGCCCGGAACCAAAGGGTCCGGTTCCGGGCCGGTCGCCGCGCGTACGACCGATCAGGCCGGCGTGGCCGCGGCCTTGCGGCGCCGCTCGGCCCGCCGCCGCACCTGGGTGTACGCGCTCGTCAGCCCCATCGCCCGGCGGGCCTCGACGAGCGTCTGCCGCACCTCGCGCCGGGTCCGTTCGGTGCCCTCGACGATCAGCTCGTCGACGAGGCCCGGGTCGGCCTCGAACCGCGCCCGCCGCTCGCGGATCGGGTCCAGGAACCGGTTGAGCGCGGCGGCCAGCTTCTCCTTGACCTCCACGTCGCCGACGCGCCCGGCCCGGTACCGCTCCTTGAGGTCGTCGACCTGCCCCCGGTCCGGGTTGAAGATGTCGTGGTAGGCGAAGACCGGGTTGCCCTCGACGGTGCCCGGCACGTCGGCGCGGACCCGGTTCGGGTCGGTGTACATCCCCATCACCTTGCGGCGGACGGTCGCCGCGTCGTCGGAGAGCGCGATGGCGTTGCCCAGGCTCTTGCTCATCTTCGCCCGGCCGTCCGTGCCGACCAGGGTCGGCGTCTCGGACGCGATCATCTCCGGCACGGGGAACACCTCGCCGTAGAGGTGGTTGAACCGGCGGGCGATCTCCCGCGTCACCTCGACGTGCGCCGCGTTGTCCTTCCCCACCGGGACGACCTGCCCCTTGACGCAGAGGATGTCGGCCGCCTGGAGGACCGGGTAGCCGAGCAGGCCGTACGGCATCTCCTCCTTGCCTGCGTCGCGGGCCATGTCCTTCAGCGACGGCACCCGCTCCAGGCGGGGCACCGTGACCAGGTTCTGGAAGAGGGTGTTCAGGTCGCCGACCTCAGGGATGGCCGACTGGAGGTAGAAGACCGCCCGCGCCGGATCGACGCCGGCGGACAGCACGTCCGTGACCATCTCCCGGGCGTTGACCGCGACCCGCTCGATGTCCTCGCGGGTGTTGCGCGTGGTGAGCATGTGCAGGTCGGCGATGATGAAGAAGCTCTCGTAGCGCTGGTGCAGCCGCACCCGGTTGGCGATGCTGCCGACGTAGTGGCCGAGGTGCAGCCGCCCGGTGGGGCGGTCCCCGGTGAGCATTCGTGGAACAGACACGGTGGTACGCCTTTCGTGCGTGACGGACGAAGGTGCGCGCGGTCGCGCGCCGACCGGGAGGGTCGTCCCGGGATCGGTCGGGGTCGGCTCAGTGAGCCGACCGCCATCGCCCGCCGTCGCGGAACCGCAGTCCGCCGGCACGAAGGAGGTCGGTCATCCGCTCGCGGCCGTCGCCGGAGCTGGTGGGGAAGGTGGTCACGACGCCGAGCGGAAGGCCGTCGACCGGGTCGACGACCTCCGGCGCGTAGCTGATCGGCCGGACCATGTCTCCCACCGTAACCGGTCCGTCCGTGCGCGGGTGACCCCTGCCGGCGGTCAACCCCGCCGGTAGGTCTCCCGGTAGTAGTCGCCCACCCGGTCCCGGTAGTCGGGCTTCCGGTAGCCGTCCGGGTCGAACGGCGGCGACTCCTTGACCTGCTCCCGGGTGCGGTCCACGTGCACCGTGCGGTCGAGGTGGTCCACCCGCGTCACCGTGCCGACCGGCAGCAGCACCTTGCGGCCGAAGATCCACGGCCCGGTGTCCACCACCAGCCAGCGGTCGTCGGTGTCGTCGCTGGCCTCGTCGATCGAGCCGATCCGCCCGTCGACGGCCTCCACCCGGTAGCCGACCAGGTCGACGGGGGTGCCGGGGCCGGGCGCGTCCGGTCCGTCGCCGGTGCCCTCCGGCCTCTCCGGCGGTGCGGCGTCCGGGCTGGCCGGGGCATACCCGCCGGCGAGGGCGGACGGGTCGCGCCAGGTCCAGGGGTTGAACGTCGACGGCTGCACGGGTCACCTCCGATGACGGTCTGCGCCGGTCCCGACAGCAGTGCCCCACCCGTACCGGCGGGAAACAACGCGGCGTGTCCCGGTGGCCGAGATGCCGAAGATGCGGCAACCGGACTCCGGATGCGTCCGCGCCGGCGGCATCCTGCCGTTACCGTCGGGCTGATGGGACGAATGCGGGGCATCCACGAGCGACCCGCGGGCCTGACGTACCAGCCGGACCTGATCGGCCCCGACGAGGAGCGGTCGCTGCTCACCGCACTCGCCGCGTTCGACTTCCGGGAGGTCCGCATGCACGGGCAGATCGCCCGCCGGACCGTCCGGCAGTTCGGCTTCGACTACGACTACGGCTCGTTCCAGCTCACCTCCGGCGACGCGCTGCCGCTGGAACTGGCGGGAGTCCGGGAGCGCTGCGCCGCGTTCGCCGGTGTCCCGCCGACCTCGCTCGCCCAGGCCCTGGTCACCCGGTATCCGCCGGGATCGATCATCGGCTGGCACCGCGACGCCCCCGCCTTCGGGCCGACCGTGGTCGGGCTCTCGCTGGGCTCCGCCTGCCTGTTGCGCTTCCAGCGGGGCACCGGCGAGGAGCGCAGGGTGTACGAGGTGGAACTGGCGCCACGGTCGGCGTACGTGCTCGCCGGCGCGGCGCGGTCGAGCTGGCAGCACAGCATCCCGCCGGTGCCGGCCCTGCGTCACTCGATCACCTTCCGGCAACTCCCCGGCGCCTGACCAGCACGTAGGGCGGCGCTGGCATACTCGGCAGCCATGGTGCTGTCGCGCGGCTGGGCGCTCTTCCTCACCGGGGTGGGGATCTGGACCTGGGTGATCTGGCCGAGGTTCGCGGTCGCCATCTGGAAGGACCCACGGTCCTGGTCCACCGGCACGGTCGGCGAGTTCCCCGCCACGGGCTTCCTGTGGATCCATGCCCTGCTGATCGCGGCGTCGCTGGCCATCGGCACCACCGTCGGCGTGCTCGGCATCCGCGCCTGGCGGGCCGGCCGGCGCGCCGACCGGTCGATCGACTGAGGGACAGGCTTCGGGGTCGTCGCCGGAATATCCGCGGCGCTCGGTTCGCTGTAACCCGTGTCCGCGGGTGACGCGACCGCACAAGAAGCGCGCGTCGGGTCACCGCATCACCGCTGAGCAGGCCAGATAGTCGGGCGGTAATGATGTGACGGGGGACGCCGCCCCCGGATTTGACGTTCAAACCCGCAGACGCGTAACTTTCTCTCTGCCAGCGCGGAACGGGGCAAACAGGGCAAGAACCTGGAGCACCGAGCCAGACTGGTGCCGGACCGGACGGGAGTCAGCTCCTGGACGAGCCGGGCCGGGCGGGGCCCACCGGATCTGCCGCGAGGCGGATTTGGCGGAGCGGAGCCGACCGGGTAAGGTTCGACGCCGGCAGGGAACCGGGCGAGCTCGCGGGAGACCGCGGAGCGGCCGGTCTGCCAAATCCGATGATCACACGCAGCGGCTACCGCTGCGCGCGTTCGTCGGGGCCAACCCGCACGAACCATGACAGACCGGGACAAACGGTTTGACACGGTGGAGACGGTGAGGTAACGTAGTAGAAGTGCCCGGCGCGAAAGCGCTGGGGATGCGAACGAAATGCCCCGGGTCGGGGGCTCCACGGTGTGGGGTTTCCGGGCGGTGTGTGGTTGTTCTTTGAGAACTCAACAGGGTGCTTGATAAGCCAGTGCCAATTTGATTTATACCCCGGACTGGC